>NZ_JAQISV010000004.1:0-255310 GCF_048569675.1 Geodermatophilus sp. CPCC 206100 | reverse complement strand
GGATCGGGCTGCTCGCCGTCGTGGCGCGCGTCGCCGGCCCCGCCGGGCAGCCCGGCCCGGGCTGCCCGCGCTGGCCGCCGCGGCGCTGGGCGGCGCCGCCGGCCTGCTGGTCGCGGGGGCGCTGGGCGCCGACCCCGTGGCCCGGGGCGGCCTGGTCGCCGTGGTCGGCGCAGGGCTGCTCGCCGCGGCGAGCGCCCTGGCCGTCGTCGCGGCGGTCATGATGGGAACGGCGCGCGGCCCGCTGCGGGCGGCCGCGCGCGGACTGCGTTCGACCGATCCTCAGGAGGTGCGCGGTGGTTGAGCGGCCCCCGCTGCAGGGCCGCCGGGTGACCGAGGTGCTGGCCACCAGCACCGGCGGCGTGGGCACGCACGTGCGGGCGGTCCTCCCGGCGCTGCAGGAGGCCGGCGCGCAGGCGCGGGTCGCCGGCCCGGCGGCCACCGAGGTGCTGTTCGGCTTCACGGCGACCGGGGCCGGGTTCGACCCCGTCGACATCCCCGCCGGCCTGGCGCGGCCCGCCGACGCCCGCGCCGTCCGCGCGCTGCGCCGGGCGACCGCCGGTGCCGACCTCGTGCACGCGCACGGCCTGCGCGCCGGGCTGGTCGCCGCGGCCGCCCGCCGGCTGGGCCGCGACCGCACCCGGCCGCTGGTCCTCACCCTGCACAACGCGCTGCCCGAGGGCGGCGGCGCGCGGCGCCGGGTGCTGCAGCTGGCCGAGCGGGCGACGATCCGCGGCGCCGACGTGGTCCTCGCCGCGTCCGCCGACCTGGCCGAGAACGCCTGGCGGCAGGGGGCCCGCGACGTGCGCGTCGCGCCGGTGTCCGCGCCACCCCTGCCGCCGCCGGGCCGGCCGGCGACCGAGGTGCGCGCGGAGCTCGGCCTCACCGACGGCCGGCCGCTGGTGGTGGCGGTGGGCCGGCTGCACCCGCAGAAGGGCTACGACGTCCTCCTCGACGCCGCCGCCCGCTGGGCGGGGGACCCGCGACCGCCGCTCGTCGCGATCGCCGGCGACGGCCCCCTGCACGACGAGCTCGCCGGCCGGATCGCGGCCGAACGCCTCCCGGTCACCCTGCTCGGCCGGCGCAGCGAGGTCGCCGACCTGCTCGCCGCCGCCGACCTGTGCGTGCTGCCCTCGCGCTGGGAGGCCCGGTCGCTGACCGCGCAGGAGGCGCTGCGCTCGGGCACGCCGCTGGTCGCCACCCGCACCGGCGGCCTGCCCGAGCTGCTCGGGGACGGCGCCGAGCTGGTGCCCGTCGGCGACGCCGCCGCGCTCGCCGACGCCGTCGCGGGCCTGCTCGCCGACCGCGACCGGGCGCGCCGGCTGGCCGAGGCCGGCACCCGCCAGGCCGACACCTGGCCGGACGAGGCGGCCACCGCCCGCCGGCTGGTCGCCGTCTACCGCGAGCTGCTCGGCCCGCCGGAGGCCGGCGCCCCATGACCGCGCCGCGCCGGGCCGCCGTGCTGCTGCTCGCCGTCCTCGCGGTGCTCTGGGCTGCCGGGGGGACGGCGGCGGCCGCACCGACCGCCGACCGGGTGCTCGTCGTCGGCGTGCCCGGCCTCGTGTGGAGCGACCTGGACCCGGGCGCCACCCCGCACCTCTGGGCGCTGGCCGACGACTCGCCGGTCAGCGCGGTCTCGGTGCGCGCCGCACGCGCCACCAGCTGCCTGCTCGACGGCTGGGCCACCCTCGGCGCCGGCAACCGGGCCCGCTTCCCGGCGCCGGACGAGTCGGTGCCACCGGTGCCGCTGCCGACCGTGCCCCTGCCCGGCGAGCCGCCCGGCAACGGCGGGGACGACGCGGGTGCGGACGACGGGGGCGACGGGACCGTGCCCGAGGACCAGGCGCCCGCCGTGCCGCCGGCCATCCCCTCGCTGTCGCACTGCGGTCTGCAGGAGCGGCTGGCCGAGGCCGGGCTGACCGATCCGGCGGCGGCGGTCGAGGCGGTCGCCGGGGACCCCGCCAGCGCCCGTTTCGGCGCGGAACCCGCGGCCCTGGGCCGCGCCGTCGGCTGCGCGACGGTCGTGGGCCGGGCCGCGGCGCTGGCCGCGGCCGCGCCCGGCGTCGCGCTGACCCAGGCCGAGCAGCTGCCGGCCGACCCCGGTGCGGTCGGGCAGCTGCTCGACGGCTGCCCGCTCACCCTGGTGTCGCTCGACGCGTTGCTCGACGCGGGGGAGCCGGCGCTGGAGGGCAGCGACACCGGCACCGAGCCGCGCCCGCGGGCGTCGGCGCTCGCCGCCATCGACGCCGCCGTCGGCCGGCTGGTCGCCGCGGTCGACGCCGCGCCCGGCGAGACGCTCCTGCTGCTGCAGGGGATCTCCGAGGTCAACGACGGCCGGCCGCAGCTGCACGTGGGCATCGCCTCCGGCCCCGGCTTCGAGGAGGCCGCCTGGCTGTCCTCGGCGAGCACCGGGCGGGCGCCGTACACCCAGCTCATCGACGTCGCCCCCACCGCGCTGGAGGCGCTCGGGGTGGCGCGGCCGTCGTCGATGAACGGCCAGCCGGTCCGCCCCGACGGCGACCGGCCCCCGCTGGCCGAGGCGGTGTCCGAGCTGGACCGCGCGAGCACCGCCGCGAGCGTCCACTACCGCAGCACCAGCGCGTTCTTCTGGGGGCTGGTGCTGGCGGGCGCGGCCGTCGTCGGCCTGGGCCTGCTGGCCGCCGGCGGGCGCCGCCGCGACCGCGCCGCAGAGCCGGCCGGAGAGCGGCTGCGCGGCCTGCTGCGGCCGCTCGCGCTGGCCGCCGCGTCGCTGCCGGCCGCCACCTACCTGGCCGGGCTGCTGCCGTGGGAGCGGACGGGGGCGGCCCGGCTGGCTCTCGCCGGAGCGGTGCTGGCCGCCGCCGCGGGAGTCACCGCGGTCGCCGCGCTGGGCCCGTGGCGCACCGCCCGCCTCGGGCCGCCCGCCGCCGTCCTGGGGATCACGCTGGGCACGCTCTGGGTCGACGTGCTGACCGGCTCGCACCTGGAGCTCAACGGGCTGCTCGGCTACGACGCCATCGTGGCCGGGCGGTTCACCGGCTACGGCAACCTCAGCTTCGGGCTGCTGTCGGTCAGCGCCCTGCTGCTCACCGCCGCCGTCGCCACCGCCGCCGCACGGCGCGCCCCGGCCGCCCGGGGCCGCCGCGTCACGGCCGCGACCGTGCTGGGCGCCGGCGCGCTCACCGTGCTGGTCGTGGGCGCCCCGGCACTGGGCCGGGACTTCGGTGGCGTGCTCGCTGCGCTGCCCGGCTTCGTGCTGCTGGCGATGCTGCTGACCCGCACCCGGGTCACCGTTCCCCGGCTGGTCGGGGTGCTCGGGCTCGCGGTGGCCGCCGTCGGCACCCTGGCGGTCCTCGACTGGCTGCGGCCGGCGGCGGAGCGCAGCCACCTCGGGCGGTTCGTCGACCAGGTGCTCACCGGGGAGGCGTGGACCGTGGTCGGCCGGAAGGCGCGGGCCAACCTCGACATCCTGCTGGGCAGCCCGCTGGCCTGGCTGCTGCCGGTGGCGCTCGTGGCCGCCGTCTGGCTGGTGCGGCCCGCGGGGCTGCTGCCGGGTCCGCTGCGCGGCCCGGGGCTGCTGCGCGGCCGCCGCGACCTGCTGGCCGCCGGCGACGCCGCCGTCCTGCGCGCGGGGCTCCTGGCCGGGGCGCTCAGCCTCACCGTGGGCGCGGCCGTCAACGACTCCGGGGTGGCGCTGCCGGCCACCGCGGCGGCGCTGCTCGTGCCGCTGCTGGTGTGGCTGGCCGCGGCGCCGCGGCGCGACCCCGCCGCCGGAGGAGGGGTGGCCGACGGCACGCCCGGTTCGACCCCGGGCGACGACCCGGACCGTGTTACGGTCGTCTCCCGTGGATCGACCGGCTGGAACGCGGAACAGTAACTACGGCCCCGGGGGTCTCCTCCACAACTCACAGCCGACGAAGTTCGTCTTCGTCACCGGCGGGGTTGTCTCCTCCCTCGGCAAGGGCCTGACGGCCAGCTCCCTCGGAGCCCTCCTCTCCAGCCGTGGTCTCCGGGTGACCATGCAGAAGCTTGACCCCTACCTCAACGTCGACCCCGGGACGATGAACCCGTTCCAGCACGGCGAGGTGTTCGTCACCGAGGACGGCGCCGAGACCGACCTGGACATCGGCCACTACGAGCGGTTCCTCGACACCGACCTGACCGGCCGGGCCAACGTCACCACCGGCCAGGTGTACTCCGACGTGATCGCCAAGGAGCGGCGCGGGGAGTACCTCGGCGACACCGTGCAGGTCATCCCGCACATCACCAACGAGATCAAGGCCCGCATCATGGCCGGCGCCGACTCGGCGGAGCGGGTCGACGTGGTCATCACCGAGATCGGCGGCACCGTCGGCGACATCGAGTCGCTGCCCTTCCTCGAGGCCGCCCGCCAGGTCCGGCACGAGATCGGCCGCGACAACTGCTTCTTCCTGCACATCTCGCTGGTGCCCTACATCGCGCCCTCGGGCGAGCTGAAGACCAAGCCGACCCAGCACTCGGTCGCCGCCCTGCGCAGCATCGGCATCCAGCCCGACGCGCTGGTCTGCCGCTCGGACCGGGAGATCGGCACCGGGCTCAAGCGCAAGATCAGCCTGATGTGCGACGTGGACGCCGAGGGCGTCATCTCCTGCCCGGACGCGCCGTCGATCTACGACATCCCCAAGGTGCTGCACCGCGAGGGCCTGGACGCCTACGTCGTCCGCCGGCTGGGGCTGCCCTTCCGCGACGTCGACTGGACCGTCTGGGGCGACCTGCTCGACCGGGTGCACGCGCCCAAGCAGACGGTCACCATCGCGCTGGTCGGCAAGTACATCGACCTGCCCGACGCCTACCTGTCGGTGACCGAGGCCCTGCGCGCGGGCGGGTTCGCGCACCGCAGCCGGGTGCAGATCCGCTGGGTGCCCTCCGACGACTGCCAGACCCCCGAGGGCGCGGCGCACGCGCTGGCCGGCGCCGACGGCGTCTGCATCCCCGGCGGGTTCGGCGTCCGCGGCATCGAGGGCAAGCTCGGCGCCATCCGGTACGCCCGCACCAACGGGCTCCCACTGCTCGGGCTGTGCCTGGGCCTCCAGTGCATGGTCATCGAGGCCGCCCGCAACCTCGCCGGGCTGGAGAAGGCCAACTCCGCGGAGTTCGACCCCGACACCCCCGACCCGGTCATCGCCACGATGGCCAGCCAGGTCGACGTCGTCGCCGGGCAGCGCGACATGGGCGGCACGATGCGGCTGGGCAGCTACCCGGCCAGCCTGCAGCGCGGCTCGGTCGTCGCGCAGGCCTACGGCTCCACCGACATCACCGAGCGGCACCGGCACCGCTACGAGGTCGCCAACGCCTACCGCGACCAGCTCAGCGAGGCCGGGCTGGTGTTCTCGGGCACCTCGCCGGACGGGCTGCTGGTCGAGTTCGCCGAGCTGCCGCGGGAGGTCCACCCGTTCTTCGTCGGCACCCAGGCCCACCCGGAGCTGAAGAGCCGGCCCACCCGCCCGCACCCGCTGTTCGCGGCGTTCGTGCAGGCCGCGATCGACTTCTCCGAGTCCGCGCGGCTGCCGGTGCCGCTCGACGAGGCCGAGAAGGTCGGTATCTGACGGTGGCCGACCCGCACGAGTACCGGCTGGTGGGCAGCGAGCCGGTCTACGAGGGCCGCGTCATCTCCCTGGTCAAGGACACCGTGGCGATGCCCGGCGGCGGCGAGAGCGTCCGCGAGGTGGTCCGCCACCCGGGCGCGGTCGCGGTCGTCGCGCTGGACGACGACGGGCGCGTCGTCCTGCTCCGGCAGTACCGGCACCCGGTCGGCGACTACCTGTGGGAGCTGCCTGCCGGGTTGCGCGACGCGGAGGGCGAGCCGCCCCTGGAGACGGCGAAGCGGGAGCTGGCCGAGGAGGTGCTGCTGGCCGCGCGGCGCTGGTCGCTGCTGGCCACGTACTACAGCAGCCCCGGCTTCTGCGACGAGGCGGTGCTGGTCTACCTGGCCGAGGGGCTCTCCGACGTCGACCGGCCGGAGGGCTTCACCCTCGAGCACGAGGAGCTCGACATGACCGTCGAGCGGGTGCCCCTGACCGAGGCCGTGCAGCGGGTGTTCGAGGGCGGGATCCGCAACCCCGCCGCCGTGGTCGGCCTGCTGGCCGCCGCGCAGGCGCAGGTGTCCTCCCCGCGGCTGCGCCCGGTCGACGCGACCTAGGAGACGACGACCGGCGCGGTGGTGCCCACGTGCACCCGGCGCACGGTCAGGTCGGTCCGGACGTCCTCCTCGAGCCAGAAGACGTAGGTCGTCCCCGGCACCAGGCCGTACACGGTCACCGACACCGGCACGCAGCCCTCGGGCTGGGCGACGGCGGCCTCGGGTGGGACCGGCTGCTCGCCGGCCACCAGCTGCTGGCTGACCGCCCGCACCCGGTAGCCCTCCACCGAGGGGCGCGCGTCGGCCTGCCAGCTCAGGGTCGCCGACCCCGGGACCGGCCCCGGGTCCACGCCCGGGAAGATCCGGCGCGGGTTGCTGTAGCCGCCGCACGTGGCCGGGCGCGGCTCGGACTCCGGGATCGCGCCGACGGGCCCGCAGGCCGACGGGGCGGGGGCGGGGGATGGCGGCGGTCGCCCCCGGAGCCGAGGTCAGGGGCTCCGGGACGACCGGCACCGGCACCGGCACGCGGGCAGCGGGAACCGGCGCCGGCGCGGGGGTGCGCACCGCCGTCCGGGACGCCGCGACGTCCGCGGCCACCTCGGTGGCCGGGCCGCTGAGCGCGATCAGCCCCACGGCGGCCACCGCGGTGGCGGTGCCCAGGCCGCGGGCCCGTCGCCGGCGGCGGCGCCCGGCCCCGCGCCCTGCCGCTGGTCGCGCCATGACCGCCTCCCCGTGTCGGGAGGAGACATCGGCAGCGGGCGGGCCGGCCTCAACGCGAAACCGGCGGCGGGCTGAGTCCGAGCCGGTCCAGCTCCAGGCCGGCCAGCGCGCGGGTGGCCTCCGGATCGCCGTCCCGCCACGCGGCGGCGGTGCCGGCCGGCAGCCGGGCCAGCCGCGGCAGCGGCGCGGTGGCCAGTGCGCGGGCGGCCAGCACCTGCGGATCGGCGACCGCGAGCCGGCCCGCGGCGCGGGCCTCCCGCGCCCAGCGCAGCCGCCACGGCAGCCAGCGCAGCAGCGCCCACCCGACCGGCAGGACGACGAGGACGGCGGCCAGCACCCCGGCGAGGGTGCCCGCGGCGTCCTGCGCGGCCTGCCCGGCACCGCCCACCGACCGCCCGGCGCCGCCCAGGGACTCCAGCGGAGCGGCCAGCTCGTCGCCCACGACGGGCACCCGGCCGGCCGCCTCTGCGGCCGAGGACATGCTGCCGGCCACCGAGGAACCCAGGTCCTCCACCGCCCGGCCGGGCTCGGCCAGCACCAGCACCGCGCCGTGCACCACGCGGGCGAGCAGCACCCAGAGCACCACCCAGGCCGCCACGCCGACATCGGCGGCGACCTGGCGGGCCCGCAGGGCCGGGTGGTGGGCGTACGGGCGCATGGGGTCTCCTCGGCGGGTGGGGGGTGCCGGCGCCGGGACGCCGGCGCCCGCCGCGCGGTACCCGCCGGGGCGCGGATCACCCGGCCGGGTGACCGGCCCGCGACCGGGCAAGCGGAGCGCGGCGTCCCCCTAGACTCCGCCCGAGGCCCGCCCCGACCGGGCGGCCCACGACGTGGTGGGGAGCCCGTCACCCTCGGGTGCCTCCCACCGGGACCGGGAGGGCGAGTCATGCAGGTCGGGGTCCCCCGAGAGGTGAAGAACCGGGAGTACCGGGTCGCGCTCACCCCGGCCGGGGTGACGGAGCTGGTGCGGGCCGGCCACACGGTGCTCGTCGAGCGGGGCGCGGGGGAGGGGTCCTCCATCCCGGACACCGACTTCACCGCCGCGGGCGCGCGCATCGTGCCGGCCGCCGACGACGTCTGGGGCGCCGCGGACCTGCTGCTCAAGGTCAAGGAGCCGGTCGCCGAGGAGTACGGCCGGCTGCGCGCGGACCAGACGCTGTTCACCTACCTGCACCTGGCGGCGTCCAAGGAGTGCACCGACGCGCTGGTCACCTCCGGCACCACGGCGATCGCCTACGAGACGGTGCAGACCGCCGGCGGCGCGCTGCCGCTGCTGGCGCCCATGTCCGAGGTCGCCGGCCGCATGGCCCCGCAGGTGGGGGCGTACTGCCTGGAGCGGGCGCACGGCGGCCGCGGGGTGCTGCTGGGCGGCGCCCCCGGCGTCTACGCGGCGAAGGTCGTCGTCATCGGCGCCGGCGTCTCGGGGATGAACGCCGCGGCGATCGCGCTCGGCATGCAGGCCGAGGTGATCGTCATGGACCGCGACGTGGACAAGCTGCGCGCGGCCGACCGGATCTACCAGGGCCACCTGCAGACGGTGACGTCCAACGCCTACGAGATCGAGCGCGCCGTCCTGGACGCCGACCTGGTCATCGGCGCCGTCCTGGTGCCCGGCGCCAAGGCCCCGACGCTGGTGAGCAACGCGCTGGTCGCGCAGATGAAGCCCGGCTCGGTGTTGGTCGACATCGCCGTCGACCAGGGCGGCTGCTTCGAGGACTCCCGGCCCACGACACACGACGAGCCGACCTTCCGCGTCCACGAGTCGGTGTTCTACTGCGTGGCGAACATGCCGGGCGCAGTGCCGAACACCTCGACGCACGCTCTCACCAACGTGACGCTGCCCTACGTCATGGCGCTGGCCAACGAGGGCACCGTCGCCGCGGTGCGCGCGGACCCGGCCCTCGCGCACGGGGTCAACGTGGTCGCCGGGCAGGTGGTGCTGCCGGAGGTCGCGGAGGCGCACGGGATGACCGCCGTCGGACTGGAGGAGGTGCTCCCCTGACCGTCACCGCACCCCCCACCGACGTCGGCCGGGTGGTCACCGGCTACCTCGACCACCTGACCGTCGAGCGGGGGCTGGCGGCCAACACGATCGCCTCCTACCGCCGCGACCTGCGCCGCTACACCGAGTTCCTCGAGTCCGCCGGTGTCGACGGACTGGCCGAGGTGGCCGAGTCCGACGTCGCCGGGTTCCTCACCGCCCTGCGCCGGGGGGACGACGCGCACCCGCCGCTGTCGGCGACCTCGGCCGCCCGCGCGGTGGTCGCCGTCCGGGGGCTGCACCGCTTCGCCCTGCTCGACGGCCTGGTGCCCGACGACGTGGCGCACGAGGTGCGCCCGCCGGCGCCGGCGCGGCGGCTGCCCAAGGCGATCCCGGTCGAGTCGGTGGTCGCGCTCATCGAGGCGGCCGGCTCGGTGGAGGGCCCGCGCGGACTGCGCGACCGGGCGCTGCTGGAGCTGCTCTACAGCACGGGGGCGCGCATCTCCGAGGCGGTCGGGCTGGCCGTCGACGACCTCGACCGCGGTCAGGCGGCGGTGCGGCTGGCCGGCAAGGGCGGCAAGGAGCGGGTGGTGCCGGTCGGCAGCTACGCGTTGCGGGCGGTCGAGGACTACCTGGTCCGGGCCCGGCCGGCGCTGGCCGCGGCCGGCCGCGCGGGGGTGCGGCGGGGCGCACTGTTCCTCAACGCCCGCGGCGGGCCGCTGTCCCGGCAGAGCGCGTGGGCGATCCTGCGGACGGCGGCCGAGCGGGCGGGCGGCGGAGACGGGGACCTCGCCACGACGGTGTCCCCGCACACCCTGCGCCACTCGTTCGCCACCCACCTGCTCGACGGCGGCGCCGACGTCCGCGTCGTGCAGGAGCTGCTCGGCCACGCCTCGGTGACCACCACGCAGGTGTACACGCTCGTGACCGTCGACCGGCTGCGGGAGGTCTACGCCAGCAGCCACCCGCGCGCGCTGACCTGACATCGCCGGGGTGAGCCTCTTGGCGACTCTTGCCAGTCGGTCCGGCTCAGCTACGGCATCGCGTTGGCAGTCGTCGCCATGTCGACGCGGCGATCGGCGTGCCTCCCCGGTAATCCGCGCAACGCTCCCTAGCGTCGGGCTCACACCCGGGCGGCAGAACGGCTGACCGCCCCCGGCAGCGGCCGGGACCGGGCTGCGAGGTGGAGGGCAACAGACCGATGGCGATCCGAGGGGACGCGGCCGGCCGGGCCGTCGCGCTCCCGACCGACACCGGACCCGAGATGGGCGCCGCCGCCTCGCGGCTGGACCCCGCCCGCGCGCGGGTGCGCCCGCTGCCCGACCCCAAGCCGCTCACGCAGCACGGGCCTGCCCGTGTCATCGCGATGTGCAACCAGAAGGGCGGCGTCGGCAAGACCACGTCGACCATCAACCTGGGTGCCGCCCTCGTCGAGTACGGCCGCCGGGTGCTGCTCATCGACCTGGACCCGCAGGGCGCGCTGTCGGTCGGGCTGGGCGTGCCGGCCCAGAACATGGACCGCACCATCTACAACGCCCTGATGGAGCGGCGGACCACGCTCGCCGACGTGCGGGTGTCCACCGACATCCCGGGCCTGGACCTGGTGCCGAGCAACATCGACCTGTCCGCGGCCGAGGTGCAGCTGGTGAGCGAGGTGGCCCGGGAGCAGACGCTGCTGCGCGCGCTGGCCGACGTCGTCGACGAGTACGACTACGTCCTCATCGACTGCCAGCCCTCGCTCGGCCTGCTCACGGTCAACGCCCTGACCGCGGCGCAGGGCGTGGTGATCCCGCTGGAGTGCGAGTTCTTCTCCCTGCGTGGCGTCGCGCTGCTGGTCGACACGATCGAGAAGGTCAAGGAGCGGCTGAACCCCGACCTGGAGATCTCCGGGATCCTGGCCACGATGTACGACTCGCGGACCGTGCACTGCCGCGAGGTGTTCAGCCGGGTGGTCGAGGCCTTCGGTGACACCGTCTTCCAGACCGTCATCCAGCGGACCGTCCGGTTCCCGGAGACGACGGTCGCCGGCCAGCCGATCACCACGTGGGCGCCGACGTCCTCGGGCGCCGCGGCCTACCGCGACCTGGCCAAGGAGGTGCTGGCCCTGTGAGCGAGCTCGCGAGCTCACCGATGAGCACAGCACGCTGGGTTCCGCTCCCGCCGAGCGCCAGCGAGGTGGCAGCGTGACCCGCCGTCCGGTGCTCCCGGGCGCGGCGGAGCTGTTCCGCCGTACCGACACCGCCGCCTCGACGACGGAGGTGACCGAGCTGCCGAGCCTCAGCGCGACGGTCAGCTCCAAGGCGCTGCGCGGCGCACCGAACCGGCGCGAGGAGCCCGCCGCGGCCGAGCCGGCGGCGCCGCTGACCCTGGTCCCCGGCGGGGGGGACGACGCCGACCCGCTGGCCGGGTTCCGGACGGCGGCCCCGGCCCCGGTCGTGCAGCCCTCGCGCCCCACGCGCGGGCGGGCGCAGCGCGCCGAGCGCACCCGGCACGACGAGAAGATCACCGTCTACATCTCCGCCGAGGAGCTGGTGGCGCTGGAGAGCGCCCGGCTGACGCTGCGCGCCGAGCACGGCGTCGCCGCCGACCGGGGCCGCATCGTCCGCGAGGCGATCAACGTCCTGCTCGCCGACCTCGGCGAGCACGGCGAGGACTCGGTGCTGGTCCGCCGGCTCAAGGGCCGCTGAGCACCCGGCTCCCTACGCTGGAGGGCGTGGAGGGGAACCCGGCGGTCGTCGAGCCGGTGCCGCCGGGGCGCTTCACCGTCCGGCTGGCCAACTTCGAGGGCCCGTTCGACCTGCTGCTGCAGCTGATCGGCAAGCACAAGCTCGACGTCACCGAGATCGCGCTCTCCCAGGTCACCGACGAGTTCATCGCCCACCTGCGGGCGCTGGGCGACGAGCTGGACCTGGACCAGGCCAGCGAGTTCCTCGTCGTGGCCGCCACCCTGCTCGACCTCAAGGCCGCCCGGCTGCTGCCGGCCGCGGACGTCGAGGACGAGGAGGACCTCGAGCTGCTCGAGGCCCGCGACCTGCTCTTCGCCCGGCTGCTGCAGTACCGGGCCTACAAGCAGGCCGCGGCCTTCCTGCGCGAGCGGGAGGCCGAGGCCGCCCGCCGGTTCGCCCGCGACGCCGCGCTGGAGCCCCGCTTCGCCGACCTGCTCCCGGAGGTGCTGCTCGGGGTCACCCCGGAGCAGTTCGCCGCCCTCGCCGCCAGGGCGCTCACCCCGCGGGCGCCCGAGGTGGTGAGCGTGTCGCACCTGCACGCGCCGCCGGTGAGCGTCGCCGAGCAGCTGCTGCTGGTCCGCAACCACCTCATGTCCGCCGGGACGGCGACCTTCCGCGCGCTGTCGGCCGACTGCGGCCACACCCTCGAGGTGGTGGCCCGGTTCCTCGCCCTGCTGGAGCTCTACCGCCAGCAGCGGGTCACCTTCGAGCAGCTGACCCCGCTCGGCGAGCTGCACGTGCGCTGGACCGGCGGCGACGGGCCGGAGCCCGATCTCGACGACGACGGGGGGTACGCGTGACCGAGGAGCGGCCACCGATCTCGTGGGACGCCCTGGCCGCCGAGCTGGCCGCGACCCGCGAGGCGGCCGAGGCGCGCGGCGGCCCGGATCCGGGGACGTGGGACGCCGTCGCCGCCGAGCTGGCGGCCCGGGTCGCCGAGCGCCCGGCGGCCGCGCCGGACGACGTCGCCCCGGTCGCCGAGCCGGCGCCGCTGCCGGCACCGGTCGTCCAGGCGCCGGAGCCCGAGCCGGAGCCCGCCCCCGAGCCCGAGTGGGAGGACGTCGACCCCGTCGCGCTGCGCGGCGGGCTGGAGGCGCTGCTGTTCGTCTCCGACACCCCGGTCGACGACGTGTCCCTCGCCGACACCCTGCGCTGCCCGGTGCCGCGGGTGCGCGCGGAGCTGGCCGCGCTCGCCGCGGACTACGACGGCCGGGCGGCCGGGCTGACGCTGCGCCGGGTGGGGGAGGGCTGGCGCCTCTACACCCGCGAGGCCTACGCCGGCGTCATCGAGCGGCACCTGCTGGAGGGCCAGCGCAGCCGGCTCACCCAGGCGGCGCTGGAGACCCTCGCCGTCATCGCCTACCGCCAGCCGGTGACCCGCGCCCGCGTGGCGGCGATCCGCGGCGTCGGCGTGGACGGCGTCATGCGGACGCTGATCGGCCGGGGGCTGGTGCAGGAGGTCGGCAGCGACCCGGACAGTGGCGGCGGCCTGTACGCCACCACGCCGCTGTTCCTGGAGCGCCTCGGGCTCGCCGGCCTCGACGAGCTGCCCGAGCTCGGCCCGCTGCTGCCGGAGGCCGGCACCGTCCTCGACCACCCCGACGCCTGACCCCGGGCGCGGCCGAGGCGGCCGCAGCAACTACCGTCGAGTGATGACGCGACCACGCTCCGTCCTGACCGTTGCGGCTCCGCTGGCCGCGGCCCTCCTGCTGACCGGCTGCGGGAGCTCTGAGGAAGAGCAGCGCCAGGCCGCCTTCTGCGAGGACGTCCCCACCCTGCTGGAGGACGTCACCGCCGACATGCAGGCGGTCACGTCCGATCCGCAGACCGCGCCGGACGTGGTCGGGGAGGCCGTCGACCGGCTCGAGGCGGTCGAGCCGCCGGCCGGGGTGGCCGACGAGTGGGCCGCGCTCGTCGACGCCTGGTCGGGCATGCGGGACCTGCTCGGCCGCGTCGACCTGGAGGACCCCTCGGCCAATACCGAGTTCGTCGAGGAGGCCACCCAGCTGCAGGAGGACCTGGTCAGCACCGGCGACGCCGTCGACGAGTGGGGCCAGGAGAACTGCTGACCGCGCGGGCGGCGGTGGACCCGCCGGCACGGCGGGGAGCCGCGCCGCGGGGTGGGACACTGGACGCGATGAACACCGACCGGACCGACGAGCCCCCCACCACCGACGCCGGCGACGGCTGGTCGGAGGACATGGAGCTGGCCCCGGTCCACCCCGGCGACCGCCCCGACGACGATGCCGGCGACGAGCGCGAGGGCGAGCGGCTGCAGAAGGTGCTGGCCCGCGCGGGCGTCGGCTCGCGCCGCGTCTGCGAGGACATGATCGAGGCGGGCCGGATCAGCGTGAACGGCCGCACCGTCACCGTGCAGGGGATGCGGGTCGACCCGCGCCGGGACCGGATCGCCGTCGACGGCGCCCGGCTGGAGCTGCGCGACGACCGGGTCACCTACGCGCTCAACAAGCCCGCCGGCGTCATCACCGCGATGAGCGACGACCGCAACCGGCCGACCGTCGGTGACATGGTGGGCGACCTCGCGCGGGGGCTGGTGCACGTCGGCCGCCTGGACCAGGACACCGAGGGCCTGCTGCTGGTCACCAACGACGGGGAGCTGGCCCACCGGCTGGCGCATCCGCGCTACGAGGTCCGCAAGACCTACCTGGCCCAGGTGTCGGGCTCCGTGCCGCGCGACCTGGGCAAGCGACTGCGCGGCGGCGTCGAGCTCGAGGACGGCCCGGTGAAGGTCCACTCGTTCCGCGTCGTCGACACCCACGCCGGCCAGTCGGTGGTCGAGGTGGTGCTGCACGAGGGCCGCAAGCACATCGTCCGGCGGCTGCTCGCGCACGTCGGCCTGCCCGTCTCCCGGCTCACCCGCACCGCGGTCGGCCCGGTGAAGCTGGAGCGGATGCGGGTCGGCTCGATCCGCCGGCTCACCCGCGCCGAGGTGGGTGCGCTGCAGGAGGCCGTCGAGCTCTGAGCGGCCGGCCGCGGGTGCCCGCCGCCGGACACGGTAGACAGACCGCATGACACTCGTGGCCGGGGTCGACTCCTCGACGCAGGCGTGCAAGGTCGTGGTCCGGGACGCCGCCAGCGGGCGCCTGGTCCGCGAGGGCCGGGCGGCCCACCCGGAGGGCACCGAGGTGCACCCGGCCGCGTGGGAGACCGCGCTGTACGAGGCGATCGGGCAGGCCGGCGGGCTCGACGACGTCGCCGCGGTCGCCGTCGCCGGCCAGCAGCACGGCATGGTCTGCCTCGACGAGGCCGGGGACGTCGTCCGCCCGGCCCTGCTGTGGAACGACACCCGCTCTGCCGGCGCCGCCGCCGACCTCGTCGCCGAGCTGGGCGGCGGCGCGGCCGGCCGGCAGGCGTGGGCCGAGGCCGTGGGCCTGGTGCCGGTGGCGTCGTTCACCGTCACCAAGCTGCGCTGGCTGGCCGACGCCGAGCCGGACAACGCCGCCCGCACCGCGGCGGTGTGCCTGCCGCACGACTGGCTGACCTGGCGCCTGGCCGGTGCGCCGTCGCTGGACGCGCTGGTCACCGACCGGGGCGACGCCAGCGGCACCGGCTACTGGTCCCCGGCGACGGGGGAGTACCGCCTCGACCTGCTGGAGCGGGCCCTGGGTCGGCCGGCCGTTGTGCCGCGGGTGCTCGGGCCGGCCGAGGCGGGGGGCAGCACCCCCGGCGGCGCGGTCCTGGGCCCCGGCACCGGCGACAACGCCGGCGCCGCGTTGGGCCTGGCCGCCGAGCCGGGGGACGTCGTGCTCTCGATCGGCACCTCCGGCGTCGTCTCCACCGTCACCACGACGCCGGCCGCGGACGCGACCGGGACCGTCGCCGGGTTCGCCGACGCCACGGGCCACTTCCTCCCGCTGGTGGCCACGCTCAACGCGGCGCGGGTGCTCGAGGCCACCGCCCGGCTGCTCGGCGCGGACCACGCCGAGCTGTCCCGGCTGGCGCTGTCGGCCCCGCCCGGCGCCGGCGGGCTGGTCGTCGTGCCCTACCTGGAGGGGGAGCGGACGCCCGACCGGCCGACCGCGACCGGGGCCGTCCACGGGCTCACCCTGGCCACCTCCGACCCGGCGCACCTGGCCCGCGCCGCGGTCGAGGGCCTGCTGTGCGGGCTGGCCGACGGCCTGGACGCCGTCACCGCGGCGACCGGCGCCCCGGTGCGCCGGGTGTTCCTGGTCGGCGGCGGCGCGCGGTCCGAGGCGGTGCGCCGGCTGGCCCCGGCCGTCCTCGGCGTGCCGGTGCTCGTGCCGCCGCCGGCGGAGTACGTCGCCGACGGCGCCGCCCGGCAGGCCGCCTGGGTGCTCGCCGGCGGCGCCGCGGCACCCGAGTGGGAGCGGCCGGGCACCGAGGTGTTCGAGGCCGACCCGGTGCCGCACGTCCGCACCCGCTACGCCGAGGTCCGCGACCTGACCGCCGAGCGGCTGCGCTCGACGGAGCGGGCCTCGGCATGAGCGTGCTGCCCAGCGGGGAGCAGTTCGTCCTGCGCGCCGGGGACGCCGAGGCGACCGCGGTCGAGGTCGGCGGTGGGCTGCGCACGTACCGGGTGGGGGACCGCGAGCTCCTCGACGGCTACGCCCCGGGCGAGATGGCCCAGCACGCCCGCGGCGCCGTGCTCGCCCCCTGGCCCAACCGGCTGCGCGACGGCGTCTACACCTGGGACGGCGCCGAGCACCGGACGCCGGTCACCGAGCACGAGCGCGGCACCGCCATCCACGGCCTGGTCCAGTTCGTCTCCTGGCGGCCGGTCCAGCGCGCCGAGGACCGCGTGGTGCTCGAGCACCTGCTGTTCCCGCGGCCGGGCTACCCGTTCACCCTGCGGCTGCGGATCGCCTACGAGCTGAGCGCCGCGGGCCTGCGGGTCACCACGACCGCCACCAACGAGGGCGACGTCGCGCTGCCCTACGGCGAGGGGCACCACCCCTACGTGCTCGCCGGCCCGCGCCTGGACGACTGCACGCTCGTCGCGCCCGGCGGCACCCGCCTGGACACCGACGAGCGCGCGCTGCCGACCGGGTGGGCTCCGGTGGCCGGCACGCCCTACGACCTGCGGGCCGGACGCCGGCTCGGGGACCTGGTCGTCGACTCCTGCTTCACCGACCTGGTCCGCGGCGCCGACGGGCGGGCGGAGGTCCGGCTCACCGCGCCCGACGGCCGCGGCGTGGCCGTCTGGCTGGACGCCGGCTACCGCTACCTGCAGCTGTTCACCGGCGACGTCGTCCCGGAGCCGCGCCGGCGCCGGGGGCTGGCGGTGGAGCCGATGACCTGCCCGCCGGACGCCTTCCGGAGCGGCGAGGCGGTGATCCGGCTGGCGCCGGGGGAGTCGACGACGGCGGCGTGGGGGATCGGGCCGCTCGGCTGAACGCCGCCGGGAGGGCGGTGGCGCGGCCTACCTAGACTCGACCGAGGAGCACGGCGACCCGTGCCCCGGTGTCGATGAGGAGAGTGGTCGTGGCGGTACGAGCCATCAGGGGTGCGACACAGGTGGAGGCCGACGACCGGGCGCAGATCCTCGACGCGACCCGGGAGCTGGTGAGCGCGGTGATGGAGCGCAACCGGCTGGGCAGCGAGGACGTCATCAGCATCCTGTTCACCGCCACGCCCGACCTGGTGTCGGAGTTCCCGGCTCTGGCCGCGCGGGAGCTCGGCTTCGGCGACGTCCCGCTGATGTGCGCGAGCGAGATCGGCGTCCCCCACGCGCTGCCCCGGGTGCTGCGGCTGATGGCACACGTGGAGACGGAGCTGCCCCGCGCGGAGGTCCAGCACGTGTACCTGCGCGGCGCGGTGGCCCTGCGACGGGACATCGCCCAGTGAGCGGGGGGTTCGTGGGGCAGGTGACCCTGGACGGGCCGTCGGGGACGGGGAAGTCCAGCGTCGCGCGGGCGGTGGCGACCCGGCTCGGAGCGGCCTACCTCGACACCGGCGCGATGTACCGCGCCGCGACGGTGGCCGTGCTCGACGCCGGGGTGGACCCCGAGGACGCCGAGGCGGTGGCCGGCGTGGTCGCCGGTGCCCGCATCGAGGTGGGGACCGCTGCCGACACCGAGCTGGTGCAGGTCGACGGCGTGGACGTCGCCGTGCGCATCCGCGGAGCCGAGGTGACCCGCGCGGTGTCGGCCGTCTCCGCCGTCCCCTCGGTGCGCCGCCGGCTGGTCGACCAGCAGCGGGCGCTGGTGACGGCGGCGGACGCCGTCGTCGTCGAGGGCCGCGACATCGGCACCGTCGTCCTCCCCGACGCGACCTGCAAGATCTACCTGACCGCGGCGCCGGAGGCCCGCGCCGAGCGCCGGGCCGCCCAGCTGGGCCTGACCACCCCCGCCGAGGTCGCCGCGCTCGCCGCCGACCTGCGCCGGCGCGACGAGTACGACAGCAGCCGGGAGGACAGCCCGCTGCGCCCGGCGGCCGACGCGATCGTCGTCGACAGCACCGACCTGGACCGCGAGGGCGTCGTGGACCGGGTGGTCGAGCTGGCGCTGTCCTCGACGGGGGTCCGCCAGTGACCGAGTCCGACGGCGGGCCGCTGCCCGTGGTGGCGGTCGTCGGCCGGCCCAACGTGGGCAAGTCGACGCTGGTCAACCGCATCCTGGGGCGGCGCGCCGCGGTCGTGCAGGACGTTCCGGGCGTGACCCGCGACCGCATCTCCTACGAGGCGCTGTGGAACGGCAAGCGCTTCACCGTCGTCGACACCGGCGGCTGGGACCCGAAGGCCGCGGGCCTGGGGGCGTCCATCACCCGGCAGGCCGAGTACGCGATGTCGACCGCCGACGTCATCGTCCTCGTCGTCGACAGCGCGGTCGGCGCCACCGACACCGACCTGGCCGCGGCCCGCATCCTGCGCCGCAGCGACCGGCCGGTGATCGTCGTGGCCAACAAGGTCGACGACGAGCGCAGCGAGGCCAACGCCGCGGAGCTGTGGTCACTCGGTCTCGGCGAGCCGCAGCCGGTCAGCGCACTGCACGGGCGGGGCAGCGGCGACCTGCTGGACCTGATCCTCGACGCGATGCCCGAGGCGCCGCGCGAGCAGCTGGAGGAGGGCGGCCCGCGCCGGGTGGCGCTGGTGGGCCGGCCCAACGTGGGCAAGTCCAGCCTGCTCAACCGGCTGGCCAAAGAGGAGCGGTCGGTCGTCGACTCCGTCGCCGGCACCACCGTCGACCCGGTCGACTCGATCATCACCATCGGCGGCGAGGAGTGGCGGTTCGTCGACACCGCCGGCCTGCGCCGCAAGGTGAACACCGCCAGCGGCATGGAGTACTACGCCAGCCTGCGGACCGAGGCGGCGATCCAGGCCGCCGAGGTCGCCGTCGTGCTGCTCGCCGCCGACGAGGTGATCAGCGAGCAGGACCAGCGGGTGATCACCCAGGTGGTGGAGGCCGGCCGGGCGCTGGTGCTGGCGATCAACAAGTGGGACACCCTCGACGAGGACCGGCACGCGCAGCTCGAGCGCGAGGTCGAGCGGGACCTCGCCCGGGTGAAGTGGGCCAGCCGGGTCAACATCTCCGCCGCCAGCGGGCGCGGGGTGAACAAGCTGGCCCAGCACCTGCGCGACGCGCTCGCCTCCTGGGAGACCCGCGTGCCGACGGCGGAGCTCAACACCTTCGTGCGGGCGCTGGTCCAGGAGACGCCGCCGCCGGCCCGCGGCGGCCGCGCCCCGAAGATCAAGTACGTGACGCAGGCCGACGTCCGGCCGCCGCGGTTCGTCGTGTTCTCCACCGGGTTCCTCGAGGCCGGCTACCGGCGGTTCCTCGAGCGCAAGCTGCGGGAGCAGTTCGGCTTCCACGGGACGCCGATCGAGATCTCGGTGAAGGTCCGCGAGGGGCGGGAGCGCCCGCGCGCCTGACGCGCCACCGATGAGTTCGGCCGCCGGGGCGGGTCGAGACGGCAGGAACGCCACGACCCGTCCCGGAGGCCCGCGATGACCACGACCGACACGCCGCCGCAGACCCGCACGCTCGAGGTGCCGGGTGCGGTGCTCACCTACGACGTCCGACCCGGGCCGGCCGGCGCCGGGGTCCTCTTCCTGATCGCCTCCCCGATGGGTGCCGCCGGGTTCGGCTCGCTGGCCGGCCACTTCGCCGACCGCACCGTCGTCACCTACGACCCGCGGGGTTCCGAACGCAGCCGGCGCACCGACGGCGCGGCCGCGAGCACCCCCGAGGAGCACGCCGACGACCTGTCCCGGCTGATCGCCGAGGTGGACGCCGGACCGGTCGACGTCTTCGCCAGCAGCGGGGGAGCGGTGAACGCGCTGGTGCTGATCACCCGGCACCCGGAGCAGGTGCGCACCCTCGTCGCGCACGAGCCGCCGGCGGCCGCGCTGCTGCCGGACCGGGAGGAGGCGCTGGCGGCGTCGCGGCACGTGCACGAGACCTACCAGCGCAGCGGCTTCGGCGCGGGGATGGCGGAGTTCATCCGGGTGATCAGCCACCGGGGCCCGGTTCCGGCGGACTTCGCCGACCACCCGGCGGACCCGGCCGCGTTCGGCCTGCCCACCGAGGACGACGGCTCGCGGGACGACGTGATGCTGGGCCAGAACATCGTCTCCTGCACCCACCACGAGCACGACGTCGCCGCCGTGCGCGCAGCGTCCACGCGGGTCGTGGTGGCCGTCGGCGCGGAGTCCGCCGGCCAGCTGGCCCGCCGGGGCGGCGAGGCCGTGGCCGCCGCGCTCGGGGTGGAACCGGTCGAGTTCCCCGGCGACCACGGCGGCTTCCTCGGCGGCGAGTACGGACAGACCGGGGACCCCGAGGCCTTCGCCGCCACGCTGCGACGGGTGCTCGACGCCGGCTGAGACGCGGGGCCGACCACCGGGCGGGGCGGCGCGACGGGTGCGGTAACCTGCTCCTGCAGCGATCGGGCGGTGCGAGCCGCCCGGCGCTCGGGCTGTAGCGCAGCTTGGTAGCGCACTTGACTGGGGGTCAAGGGGTCGCAGGTTCAAATCCTGTCAGCCCGACGGCGGGAAACCGCAGCTCAGGGGCCGTGTCCGGAGAGATCCGGCACGGCCCCTGACCGCTTTTCGAGGCGGTTTGACCCCCACTTCGACCACCATTAGGTCACCCTTAGTTCTCGTGCGACCTGCCTGGTGCGGGCGTCGGAAGGAGGCGTGCGCTGTCCTCGCGCCCGGTCCTCCGGTGACGGAGAGCGAGCACCGCCCGAGGCGTGCTGGCTCGTCAGCTACCGGTCGAAGGCGTCGCCCAGCGTCGACATGGCCTGGCGGGCGACGTCGGGGGAGACGTGGCCGTAGATGTCGCCGGTGATGGCGATCGAGGAGTGGCCGAGGATCTCCGAGACCACCTTGAGCGGGACGCCGCGGGTGAGCATCACGCTGGCCGCCGAATGGCGCAGCGTGTGCAGCCCGGCCTGCGGCAGCCCGGCCTTGGCGGCGGCGACCCGGAGCGCACGGAAGGCGTTCCGCGGATCGCAGGGCTCGCCGGCCTCGGTGGTGAAGACGAACCCGGTCTGCCGCCAGGCCGAGGCAGCGTGCCGTCGTTCCTCGGCCTGGGCCTCCTGCTGAGCGCGAAGCAGCCGCTCGGCGGGCTCGGAGATGGGGACGAAGCGCTTGGACTTCGCGGTCTTGGGCTCGGTGACGACGAGCTCGCCGTCGACGCGCGACAGGGTGCCGCGGACGCGCAGGATGCCGTGCGCCAGGTCGACGTCCGACCACTGCAGGCCGAGCGCTTCACCGCGGCGGAGGCCGGTGTGCACGAGGAGCGCGAACAGCGGTGCGTAGCGGCTGCCCTCGGCCGCGCGGAGCAGCTCGGCGACCTGGGCAGGCGTCAGGTAGGGGGCTTCCTTGGCCGTCACCCGCGGCCGTCGGATGGCAGCGGCCGGGTTGGCCCCCAGCGCACCGTCGCGGACGGCGGTGTCCAGCACGGCTCGCAGGATGGTGTAGGCCGAGCGGATCGTCGACTCGGCGAGCCCCTTTCGGCGGAGCTCGACGACCCAGCCCTCCACGTGCGAGGGCCGGATCCTGTCCAGCGTCAACCGGCCGATCGAGCTGGGGAGGATGTGCGTACGTGCGACGCCCGCGTACATGACCTTGGTGTTCCGCTTGCGGTCGGACGCTTGCAACGATGTATCGATCCAGTGCTGCGTGAAGGCGGCGAGGGTCTCTCGCCGGTCCCGGGCCGGCTGCCCGCCCTCCACGCGCTTCCGGATCTCGGCAGCACGGTCGCGCGCTTCCTGTGCGGTGTCGCCGTAGACGGTGTGCCGGCTGCTCTCCCCGGACTCGTCGGTGACCCGGAGGTTGATCTGCCATCGCCCGTCCTGCCGGCGGTGCGGGGTCGATCCCTCGCTGTTACCTCGCCGCCTGCCCGTCGATCGTGGTTGTGGCGTCCGAGGGCTCACCGCCGGCTCCTCCCTCGCCACTCACCGAACGACGAGTGTCGCGGGGCGGAGGAAAGTCGATCTTTGGCAGTCCACAGGTCACTCGCCATCCGCCGGGGTGTGGACGACCTCGAACAGCGCGCTCTGATTCGTGGTAGGTCGGCTGCCTCGGCGCCGGGGCCGAGCTGGCGGCACTGGCGGGGGAGGCTGGAGACGGTTCACGTAGCGCTCGAGCTCTGCGCGGGGGAGACGACAGCTCCGGCCGATGTGTATCGGCTGCAGCTCTCCAGCCTTGATCAACCCGTAGATCGTCGTGCGTCCGACCCGCAGCACCCGAGCGGCCTCCTCGGGCGTCAGCAGCAGGGCATCACCGGCCGGCTCCTGAAGGGGCTGCGGATCACCCATGTCGGCAACGGTGGGGGAGGAGGCTCCCGCGAGCCTCCAGTTCCGCTCGCAGGGACGTTGAGCGGCCGCCTCCAGGTACTGGAGAAGTACTGGAGAGCGGAGGTCAGTACACGTTGCGGGCGCCGGTTAGGCGTGCGCGCCGCCGGTAGGTCTGCAGCACCTTCTCCAGTTGCCGCGCGAGCCCGGGCAGGTCGCGGTCGTAGATGCGACCGTCGCCGAGCTGGCCGACGAGCTCCTCGAGCAGCTCTGGCCAGTCCCGCCGCGTCGGGGCCAGGGGGACGCGGACCTGCACCACTCTCTCGACCACCTGGACCGGTGATCGGTCCGACGTCGTGGCCCGCGTCTGCTCCCAGGCTCGATGCCGGCAGGTTGCCGAACACCACTTGGGGATCGGTCCACGGCTCTTCGGGGTGATCGGCCCACCGCACCAGCCACAGGTCCGCGCCGCGGCCCGTCGCTCGCGAGCGGCCGTCCCAGCGTCGGGCGCTCTCGCGGCCTCGGTGGTCGGCGTCTGCTCCGCCCGCTGGCGACGCCGGGACTCCTGCTCCCGCCGTTGCCGCTCACGTTCACGCTGTCGGGCTCGGTACGCGGGGCTCCCGCTGTTTCCCATACCGATGACGCTGCAGATGAGCCTCCAGTAACTCGGCACCACGAGTTCCGGAACCCGCGGTGCAAGAGGTGTGTGGCACTTGATCTTGGTCCTTCTCCAGTAGCGATGAGAAGCAGGAGGGCCCGGGGAGGGGCACGAGGATCGAGGTCGAGGCCCGGTCGAGCGGGACCGGGAGATGCCGCGCGGGGTCGAGCGGTGACGGAGGGCGGATCGTCGGGTGGCTGCGGTCAGGGCCGCGACTCCCGGTCCGTCGAGGTCGCTCAGCGCCACTCGCCGCCCGGAGACGGCCAGGAGGAGTGACAGGGCGGGGCCGCTCACGACCGGCCCCTGACCGAGGGACACGTCGGCGTCTGCGGCGGTCAGCCGGACGCGGGCCAGGAGTTCCTTGGCGCCACCGAAGGCCGCCGGGGTACGAGCCTGCAGGCGCAGCGACCGAACGACAGCCTCGGGCGGATAGGAACCCGTCAGTCCCAGGGGGCGGCGAATGTCTTCACCGTGCACGACCTCCTCGACGAGCCGGCTGTCGACCGGCGCCGGCGGGGTCGACGACGTCCGCGACGCCGCTCGAGCGAGGCGCTCCAGCGTCTCCTGCGGTGATGCACCGCGGTGGCTCCGCACGCCGCGGCGTTCTGACGGTGGAACTCGAACCCCGCCCGGGCGAGGCCGAGCATGAATCCGACGCGCGTCGTGTGGGCCGTGTCGACGAGATGGGCGACCACGTCGTGCACCGTCCATCTTTCGCAGAGCGATTGCGCCTCCCACATGCCGTCGTCGAGGTCCTTGAGGTCGTCGATCAGCGCCCCACGCTCGGTGTGCACCATCGACCAGACGTCTGTTATCCGTCCCTCCTGGCGCCGCCTCTTCATGTCAGACCGACGGCGCAACAGGTAGTCATCGGCCTGCTCTTCAGGTGCACCTGAGGCGAGCGCCGTTGGGCAGGCATGCTCCGCCTTCGCCGCTGCCTCGCTTGCTGCGTAGTCAGTGCGCGAAGCGGGGGTCTTCGCCGACTCGGAGCGCTGGACCGGGCTGGTGCCTGCCGACCTGGTCCGGGCCGCGGTCGCCGAGATGGTCGGCATCTCCTTCCGCCACCGGCGGTTCCTGCGCGCCGTCGTCCTGATCTCCGCCGCGCACCCCGAGGTGCAGCGGCGCTGTGCGCGCTACAGCCAGGAGCTGGGAGAAGGCTTCGCCCGCGTCGTGCTGACCGCTCGTGCGGCCATCCGGCACGGCGACCCCGAAGCGGCGATCCGGTCGTGCTTCGGGACGGTCTTCGCCACGTCGATCATCCGCATCCCGTACGGGCCCGGCTTCGCCACGCCGGTGCCGGTCGACGACGACGCCTTCGTAGCCGACCTGGGCGAGACGGCGGTGCGCTACCTGCTGGCCGACGCGGTCGGCTGAGGCAGGCCGGCGCTCACTCGGGTGACGACGTCGACCAGCCACCGGTGCCCGGGGTCGAGCTGCCGGCTGGGGTGCGACCAGGCCGTCTCGGTGATCGGTGGCAGCTGGACGGGCAGGTCGACCACTCGGAGGTCCCCCGCGGTGAGGTCACCGGCGAGCCGCTCGTGGAAGAGCACCAGCAGCTCCGTCCCGACGACGAGGCGATCCAGGGCGGTGAAGCTCTCCACGCGGACGGCGCAGTGGCGGTCGACGCCGAGGGTGGCCAGCGCGGCGTCGGCGGGGGAGGCCATGAGCAGCTCCTGGAACGGCATGACCCACCGGGCGCGGGCGACGTCCTCGAGGGTGAGCCGGTCGCCGACAGCGGTGTTGCCGCGCCACGTCGCGCACACCCAGCGGTCGCGGTAGAGCTCCGCGCTCGGCACGTCGGGGAGCGAGAAGAGCCCCCTCGGGACGATGAGCACGTCGATGTCGCGGAGCAGCGCCAGCGGGTCGGTGGCGACCCGCTTGTCCAGCGAGCGGAAGTCGAGGCTCGCGCGGGGCGCCGCGCCGGTGATCGCCGCGACGAGTGCGGGCCCCAGCACGGTCAGCACGGAGTCCGAGCAGGCCACCGTGAACCGGCGGTCGGTGGTGAGCGGGTCGAAGCGCGGCTGGGCGGCCAGCACCCGCTGCAGCTGCTCCATCGTCGAGCCGACCTGCCCCTGCAGGGCCTGGGCGAGAGGGGTCAGCTCGTACACGGTGCCGACGCGCTCCAGGAGCGGGTCGTCGAAGTGGCGGCGCAGCCGTGCCAGGGCCGCACTGGTCCCCGGCTGGCTCAGGCCCACGCGCTCGCCGGCACGGGTGACGTTGCGTTCCTCGAGCAGCGCGTGCAGGACGACGACCAGGTTCAGGTCGAGGCTGGGCAGCTCCACCGTCGCACTCCTCTGTGACGGGGGCCATAAGCCCGCCGGATGCGCAGGCATACGGAAGCAGCGTTTCCGCCGGGCCCCCGGGGCGGCTGATGCTAGCCAGCGTGACACCCAGCATCGACCACGCCGGCACCTGGGCCCTCGCCCGTCTCGCCGCCGACGGGCGGCCGTTCCCCGCGCTCGTCTCCGTGAACCGTGCCCTCGACCTGTCCGCCGTCGCGGCGCTGGGGCAGCCGTCCTCGACGCGGGAGCTCCTCGACCGCTGGGATGAGGTGCTCCCACTGCTCGACGAGCTGACCGGGACCCACGACGGCTGGCAGCCGCTGGAGCGCTTCACCGTGCTGGCCCCGGTCGAGCCGCGGCAGGTCTTCCAGGCCGGCGCGAACTACCGGACGCACGTCATCGACATCGCCGTCGCGCACGCCGACGGCTCCGACGGGCGCTCGCCCGAGCAGGTCCGCGCCGACGCCACGGCGGAGATGGACACCCGCCTGCAGCACCCGCCCTACGTCTTCCAGGGCCTGCCGAGTGCGATCTGCGGCGCCTACGACGACGTCGTCCTGCCGTCGGACGGCACGCAGCCGGACTGGGAGCTCGAGCTCGCCGCGGTGATCGGCCGGCGCGCCCGCCGGGTGTCCTCGGAGGACGCCCTCGACGTGGTCGCCGGCTGGACCATCGTCAACGACCTGACCCTGCGGGAGCGCATCTTCCGCAAGGACGCCCCCGCCCTCGGCGCGGACTGGCTCGCCGCCAAGAACTCGCCCACCTTCCTGCCCACCGGACCGGTCGTCGTCCCGCGCGCCGCGGTGCCCGATCCGGGCGACCTCCGCCTGACCCTCCGGCTCAACGGCGAGGTCATGCAGGACGAGTCGACGAAGGACATGTTGTTCGACGTCGCCCGGATCGTGGCGCACTGCTCGACCGTCGCCACCCTGCTGCCCGGCGACCTGGTGCTGACCGGCAGCCCCGCCGGCAACGGCCTGCCCCGAGGGCGGCTGCTCCGTGCCGGCGACCGCATGGACTCGACCATCACCGGCCTCGGCGCGCAGTCCAACCGCTGCGTCGACGAATAGACCCTGGAGACTCCGATGACCGACCGTCTGATTACCCACCTGCGGCACGTCGACCTGGCAGTGCCCGACTTCGACAAGCAGCGCGAGTTCTACACGACCCTCTGGGGCCTGACGCCGGTCGCCGAGGACGACGGGATCGTCTTCCTCGCGGCCGAGGGCTCGCCCGAGCAGTACATCGTCCGGCTGCGCAAGGACGCCGAGAAGCGCCTCGACCTCATCTCCTACGGCGCGGGCTCAGCGGCCGACGTCGACGCCCTCGCCCAGCGGCTCGGCACCGCCGGCGTGCAGCTCGTCAGCGAACCCGACGTCCTGCATACGGCCGGCGGGGGTTACGGCTTCCGGTTCTTCGACGTCGACGGCCGCACCATCGAGGTGTCGGCGGACGTCGCCACCCGGCAGCACCGCAAGATCGAGGAGCGGGAGGCGATCCCGGTCCGCCTGTCGCACGTCGTCATCAACTCGCCCGACCCCAACCGCACCCAGGCCTTTTACGAGCAGCACCTCGACTTCGCGCTCTCCGACTCGCTCATCCACCCGTACGCCGGCGAGCTGATGAAGTTCATGCGGTGCAACCCGCAGCACCACAGCATGGCGATCGCCAAGGGCCCGCACGTGTCGCTGCACCACGTCTCGTTCGAGATGCGTGGCCTCGACGAGTACATGCGCGGCACCGGACGCCTGCTGCGCGCCGGCACCCGCATGGTGTGGGGCCCGGGGCGGCACATGGCCGGTGACAACACGTTCTCCTACTTCCTCGACCCCCACGGCAACACCATCGAGTACACGACCGAGCTGGAGAAGCTCGACGAGGACGCCTGGCACCCCAGCGTCTACGACGTCTCGAAGCCGGAGAACCAGGACCAGTGGGGGACGGCGAACCCGTTCGAGGAGCTGGTCGCCAAGGAGAGCTTCAACGACGTCGACCGCGGGCTGTTCGTCGCCCCGCCGGTCTGAGCCCACCCATCCCGGACGAAGGAGTCCTCGCATGGCAGCCGTAGAGAACGTCCTGGTCGTCGGCGGCGGTATCGCCGGCGCCGCCACCGCCACCCTGCTGGCGGACGCCGGTGTGAGCGTCGAGCTCGTGGAGATCACGCCTGACGTCACCGCGCTCGGCTCCGGCATCACCCTGCAGGGCAACGCCCTGCGCGTGCTCCGGCAGCTCGGGGTGCTCGACGAGTGCCTCGAGCACGGCTATGCCGCCGACCAGCTGGTGCTGCGGGCACCGGACCCGGACGCGACGGTCGTCGCCCGGCTCACCGAGCACCGGACCGGCGGGCCGGACCTGCCGGCCAGCATGGGCATGTACCGCCCCGACCTGGCGCGGATCCTCATGGCCCGCGCCGAGCAGGCAGGGGTCAAGATTCGCTTCTCCACCACGGTGCAGGAGCTGGAGCAGGACGACTCGGGCGTGGACGTCCGGTTCAGCGACGGCTCCACCGGCCGGTACGACCTCGTGGTCGGTGCCGACGGCCTCCGGTCGTGGACCCGCCGCCTGCTGGACGTGCCGCTCGAGACGCGCGCGGTCGGCATGGGCATCTGGCGGGTGTTCGCGCCGCGACCGGCCGAGGTCGTCAGCTCCGAGGCGATCTACGGCGGCCCCTGCTACATCGCGGGCTACACGCCGACGTCGGGATCCTCGCTATACGCCTTCCTCGTGGAGGACGCGCAGGACCGCACGACGATCACGGACGAGGAGAAGGTCGCTGTCGTGCGCGGGCTCGCCGGGGCCTACGGCGGCCCGTGGCGGGAGATCCTGGCCTCGATCTCCGACCCGGGGGCGATCAACTACACGTGGTTCGAGGAGCACCTGCTCGACGCCCCCTGGCACCGCGGCCGCGTGTTGCTCATCGGCGACGCCGCGCACACCTGCCCGCCCACGCTCGCGCAGGGCGCAGCGCTCGGCCTCGAGGACGCTTCGGTGCTCGCGGAGCTGCTCACCGCCGCCGACGCCGTGGACGACGACCTGCTCGTGTCCTTCGCCGAGCGCCGGCTCCCGCGCGTGCGCGAGGTCGTCGAGGCGTCGGTGCAGCTGGCCCGGTGGCAGCTGGCGCACGAGCAGGGCGACGTCCCCGCGCTGATGGGACGGATCGCCCACCTGACCAGCCGGCCGGCCTGACGCACAGGAGGAGCCCCGCCCCCGCAGGACGACGGGGCGAGGCTCCTCCTGTTCAGACCCGGACGGCGATCTTGCCCAGCGCGCCGTCGCGGAGGAGCCCGAACGCGGAGCCGATCTCCTCGATGCCGCAGGTGCGGGTGACCGGGGCGCGCAGCCGGCCGCTGCCCGCGAGCGCGGCGATCTCGCGGAGGGCGTCCTGGTCGACCTCCGCGAGCACGTTCCTGGCGCGGAGGCCGGGGAGGCGGTCGGGGTCGGCAGCGTGGCCGGTGCTCACCGCGGCTCCGCCCGGCACGAGCACCGCGGCGGCGAGGCGGCTCAGGACGTCCGGGTCGCGGTCCACCAGGTCGATGACCGCGGCGATCCCCCGGGGGTGGAGGGGCTGCACCTGCGCGGCGACGTCCCCGGCGGACCAGTCGACGACCTCCGACGCCCCGAGGGCACGGACGTGCGCCTCCTCCTCGCCGGCCCGGGCCGTGGCGACCACGCGCGCACCGCGAGCGGTCACCAGCTGCACGGCGTAGCTGCCCACGCCGCCGGTGGCGCCGACGACGAGGACGGTGTCGCCGGCGGACGGGTCGACGGCCTCGACGCAGCGCAGCGCGGTCAGCGCCGCCAGCCCGAGTGCGCCGGCCGCGCTGTCCTCGACGCCGTCCGGGACGGGCACGACCCAGCCGCGGGGGACGGCGACCAGCTCGGCGAAGGCGCCGCGGGCAGCGACCCGCTCGCGGACCAGTCCGAACACCCGCTCACCAGGCCGGAGGTCGTCGACGCCCGCGCCGACCGCCTCGACCGTGCCCGCGAGGTCGCTGCCCAGCACCACGGGGAACCGGTACTCCATGTACCGGGCGGCGGCCCCGCTGGCGACCAGGGCGTCGTGCGGGTTGACCGAGGACCTGCTCACCCGGACCAGCACCTCCCCGGCGGCCGGCTCGGGTGCCGGCACGTCGGCGAGTGCGGGGGCGGCGCCCTCCGCGGCGAGGACGACGGCGCGCATCAGTAGGCCTCCTGCGCCAGCCGTGCCTGTGCCCCGGGGATGCCCAGCTGCAGCAGCTCGGCCTCCCGCTCGGTGAGGTCCTTCCCGGACTCCTGCTTGAGCAGGGCCAGCGACATGTCCGCGACGAACAGCGCGCGATCACGGCGCCGGCGGTACCAGGCGTCGAGCGCCTGGGACAGCGAGGAGTGCTCGTCGAGCGCGGCGGCGAGGGTGACGGCGTCCTCGACGGCCATCGCGGCACCCTGGGCCAGGTGAGGAGTGCTCGTGTGCGCCGCGTCGCCGGCGATCGCGATGCGCCCGCGGAACCACGGCTCGCGGACGACGACCTGCTCCAGGGGCGTGTAGTTGATCGACGCGTCGTCCCGGATGCTGTCGCGCAGCTCTCCGAGGCGACCGGAGAAGCCGGCCATCCGGTCGCGCACCAGCCGGGGGAAGTCGTCGGGGTCGTGGCGCGGGTTCCCCGGCTCGGGCGTCACCAGGGCGATGTACATCTGCTCGGCGCTGATCGGGGTGAGCACGGCCTTGACGGGGCCCGCGAGAGCGAAGGCGATGGACGTGAGGTCGGCGGGGCGGGGCAGGGTGATCCGCCAGTTGGCCGAGCCGGTGAACTCCGGCGTGTACCGGTCGCCGAAGAGGTGCTCCCGGACCTTCGACCGGACGCCGTCGAAGCCCCCGACGAGGTCGTACCGGTCGCTTCCGGATCCCGCATCACGGACCGGCGGGGTGTGCTTGCCCGTCCACGTGGCCAGTTCGACCTCGACGCCGTCGGCGTCCTCGGTCATCTCCCAGATCGTGGCGCCGGTCCGGATGCGGGCCCCGGCCTTCTCCGCCGCATCGCGGAGGATGGCGTTGTAGGCCGGGCGGCTGATCGCGTTGTTCGACGGCGTGCCGTAGCGGCCCGCCGGGGGCGGGATGGCGGCCACCTGGGCGCCAGCGGGGCTCCACACGACCAGCGGCTCGAAGGGGAACCCGACGGCGAGGCACTGCTCCCGGACGCCGATCTCCTGGAGCGCCGCGAGGGCGTTGTTCGGCTGGTTCAGCCCGACGCCCAGGACGGCGTCCGAGCCGGCCGCCTCGACGACGTCCACCTCCACGCCGCGCTGTCCCAGCGCGGCCGCGAGGGACAGCCCGCCGACCCCACCGCCCTGGACGAGGACCCTGCCGGCTGCACCCATCGGACGGCTCCCTTCGCTGACTGCGGCCCCCGGCTGTCCGCGGTGGGGACGGGGCCCCCCCCCCCCCCGGGGGGCGGGGTGGGGGGGCCCCGCTGCGCGGGTCAGCCCTGCGCGCGGTCCGCCGCGTCGACGACGTCGCCGACGTCCTGCCAGCTGGTGCCGTCGAACTGCATCATCTGGTACTGGTGGAGGACGCGACCGCCAGGACCGCCGGAGAGCTGCATGCCGGGCAGGATGGCGGGGTTGTCCACACCGTCGATGTCGTCCCAGGCGTCGATGAACGCCTGACCGCCTTCGCCGCCGGACTCCTCGAGGACCGACACGATGGCAGCTGCCATGCCGTAGCCCTCGATGGCGAGGTAGGAGTCGGCGTTCTTCGCGTCGCCGTACTTCTCGATGTCCTCGCGGAAGGCCTGCACGCCCGCGTCCTCGGCCCAGCGCGGGTCGGCCGGGTCCTTGAAGTACTGCGCGGTGAGGGCGTCCGTCACGTTCTCCGGCCCGGCCGGGCCGACGGACGTGGCCAGGTCGGCCCCGGCGCTGTAGAGGTAGGTCGTGGGCTGGTAACCGATGGCTGCCATCGTGCGCAGGGTGGCCGGCTGGGCCGGGCCGACGACGGACAGGAACACCGTGTCCACGCCGGCGCCGCGCAGCTCGTTGAGCTGGCTGGTGAGGTCGACGACGCCGGGGGCCACGGTGAGAACCTTGGCCGGGGTGGCACCGCCGGCGGTCAGCCCGTCCACCAGGCTGGTGGTCAGGTCGTTGTTGAGGCCCAGCACACCGACCGTCGCGCCCGGCTGCTCCTCACCGATGTGCTCGCCGATGACCTGCCCCTCCCACGCGCTGTCCGGGAACCAGCCACGGGTGAACGGGGTGGCCTCGGTGTCGGAGAAGACCGACTGCGTGGCGGGGACGATCTGTGCCACCTCCTCGCCGTTCAGGTAGGGCGCGGTTGCGGCAGCGAGCCCACCGAAAGTGATGACGACGCCGGCCCCGTCCTGGGCGACGAGCTGGCGGGCGTTGTCCGCCTGCCGCGCCGGGTCGTACGCGTCGTCGAGGACCTCGTACTCGATCTCGCGACCGTCGACGCCACCCTCGGCGTTGATGCGCTCGAAATAGGCCGCGGCGCCGTCGGCCACCGCCGCCGCCCCGGACAGCGGGCCGCTCAGCGGGAAGCTCATGCCGACGACGATCGGCTCGTCGGAGCCCCCGCCCGAACCCGATCCGGAGTCGGACGAGTCATCGGCGCGACCGCTGCAGGCGCTCAGCAGCAGCGTGCCGGCGGCCAGCGCGACGACCGCACGGCGTCGGATCTTTCCTGGGGCAGCGGACATGGGGACCTCGCTCTCCACTGCGACGGCGCAGTGCGGGACGAACGGGGACGGCGGTCGCCGGCCCCGGGGGAACGGGGTGGTGCAGTTCTCGGTGATCAGGCCGTCGAGCGCCGGGGACGCCCTCCGGTGAGCCGGGCGAGCAGTCGTCCGGCTCCGCCGGCCACGCCGGTCGGGAGGAAGAAGAGGGTCAGGAGCAGGGCCACGGCGTAGACCAGCTGTGACCACTGGCCGCCGGTCGTCGACCCAATCTGCTGGCTGATCACGTCCGGCAGGTAGACGATGAACGCGGCGCCCACCACGGAGCCCGCCCAGGTGCGGGACCCGCCGACGACGCAGGCCGACAGCAGGGTGAGCGAGAAGAACATCGAGTAGCTGTCGGGCACCGTGGAGGCCAGGATCAGCCCGCCGAGCGCGCCGCCAAGTCCTGCCACTGCGCTGCTGATGCCGAACATCGTGAGGGTGAGCCGGTTGACGTCGACGCCTTCCGACCGCGCCATGAGCGGGTTGACCCGCAGCGCCTCGACGGCACGGCCCAGGGGGCCGGTCGTGAGGTTGCGCAGCAGCACCAGGACCACGCTCAGGACGACGACCAGCAGCAGGAACTGGAACTGCTCGTCGGTCAGCCCCAGGGACTCCGGCGGTGTGATAGGGGAGCCGGCGAGCTGCAGGCCGACAGTGCCGCCAGTGAGGCCCTCGAAGCGGGCCAGCAGCAGGGGGAAGATCGCGGCGATGGCGATGGTGAGCAGGCCGAGGTTGAGCCCGCGCACCCGGAGCGCCGGCAGGCCGATCAGCCAGCCGGCCGCTCCCGAGATCACCACGGCGGCCAGGACCGCGAGGGGCCAAGCCCACTCGAGTTCCTTGACCAGGAGCATCGCCGAGTAGGCGCCGAGGCCGTACAGCGCACCGTGGCCCGCGCTGATCTGCCCGGCCCGGCCGATGAGCAGGTTCAGCCCGGCCACCGCGATCGCGACCGTGAGCACGCGTGTCGCCCTGAAGAGGTCGAAGTCGCTGACCAGGAAGGGCACCACCAGCCCGACGACGAACAGCGCTGTCCAGGCCCAGGTGACCGGGCGCCGCCACAGGGGGCGCAGTTCGGCCAGCGCCGGCGCCGCCGACGTCGACACCGACGCCGGCGCCGGGTCGGCGGTGCGGGGGGTGGGCCCGGAAACCGAGGTGGCCATCAGGCACGCACCGTCGATGCGCGGCCGAACAGGCCCTGCGGCCGGACGAGCAGGACGAGGAAGATGACGGCGAACGGGACCACCAACTGCAGGTCACCTCCGATGCCGGGGACGTACCGGCTGGCCAGGTTGGACAGGACGCCGATCAGCAGGCCGCCCACGACCGCGCCCAGCCGGCTGGAGAAGCCGCCGAGGGTCACGGCCGCCAGGGCGAGCAGCAGTGCGTTGGTCATGAGCTCCGGGGACAGACCCAGCGTGGGCGCGGCCACCAGGCCCGCCACGGCGCCGACGGCGGCGGCGATGCCCCACCCGACGGCAAGCATCACGCCGGTCGAGATCCCGAGCAGCCGCGCCGAGTCGGGGTTGTCCGCGACCGCGCGCAACCGCAGTCCCAGCGGCGTGAACCGGAAGATCAGCCCGCAGAGGAGCATCGCCACCAGCACGAGCGCCCCGCCGCCCAGAGCCTGGGCGGTGAACGTCAGCGGGCCGACGTGGTAGACGGACTCGCCGAACGGGCTCGGCATCGATCGGACGTCGGTGCCCCAGATGAGGGCCACGACCGCGTTGGTGCCGAGCAGGAGCGCAGCGGTGACGGTGAGCAGGGCCAGCGGTCCGCTGCCCTCGACCGGCCGGACGAGCAGCCGCTCGACGCCGGCGCCGAACAGGAAGGCCAGGACGACCAGCAGCGGCACGATCAGCCACCACGAGAGCCCCGCCGTGCTGAGTGCGAAGGACACGAACGCGGCCAGGGTCGCGAACTCGCCCTGCGCGAAATTGAGCGTGCCAGTGCCCTGGAAGACGAGCGCGATCGCCAGCGCCAGGGCGGCGTAGACCAGCCCCGTCGTCAGCCCCGACACGGTCTGCTGGAGCAGCTCCGTCATGAGGACACCTCCGTGAGGCCGTCGGTGGACTCGCCGAGGTAGGCCGCGCGCAGCCCCTCGTCGGCGGCGAGCTCGCCCGCGGGTGCCGCGGCGACGACCCGGCCGCGGGCGAGCACCACGCCGCGGTCGGCGACCTTGAGCGAGGCACGGGCGTTCTGCTCGGCCAGCAGGACCGACAGCGACCACTCGTCGCGCAGCCGGGCGAGGACGGAGAACATGTCCGCCGACGTCAGCGGGGCCAGCCCCAGCGACGGCTCGTCGATGAGCAGCAGCCGCGGACGGGCCAGCAGCGCCCGGGACAGGGCCAGCATCTGCTGCTGCCCCCCCGACAGTGCGCCCGCCGGCCGGCGGCGCATTTCGCGCAGGACCGGGAACGTGTCGTAGATGCGCTCGAGGTCGCCGTCCGCCTGCGCCCTGGTCGCCCCCGGGCGGGAGATCACGCCGAGGCGGATGTTCTCCTCGACCGTGAGGCCGGTGAACGTCCCGCGGCCCTGCGGCACGTGGCCGAGGCCGCCGCGCGCGATGCGCGCCGCACTCGTGCCGCGCAGCGGCCGGCCGGCGAAGGAGATGTCGCCGCCGGCCTTCACGGTGCCCGAGAGGGCCCGGAGCAGCGTCGTCTTCCCGGCGCCGTTCGCCCCGAGCACCGCCACGATCTCGTTCTCACCGACGGTGAGATCGATGCCGTGCAGGACCCGGACGCCGCCGTAGCCGGCGGTGAGACCCGAGACCTCGAGCAGGCCGCTCATGCCGTCTCCCCGGACACCGCGTGCAGCCGCTCCGGCGCGGGCTCGTCCACGTCGTCCGCCCCCAGGTAGGCCTCGACCACGCGGGGGTCGGTCCGCACCTCGTCGGGCGTCCCGACGGCCAGCAGCCGGCCGGAGTCGAGGACGACGACCCGACGGGCCACCGACATCACCAGGGCGACGTCGTGCTCGACCAGGAGGACGGTGGTGTCGTCGCCGGCGTGCGCCTCGACCTCGGCCAGTAGGTCCCGCGCCTCCTCGGCGCCGAGGCCGGCGGCCGGCTCGTCGAGCATCAGCAGGCTGGGCGTGCTCATCAGCGCGCGGGCGACCTCGACGCGCCGGCGGTCGCCGTGGGCCAGTCCGGCCACCGGGCGCCCGGCCAGAGCCGCGATCCCGAACCGGTCCAGCACCGCGAAGGACCGCTCGAGGGTCTCCCGCTCCTCCTGCCTGCGGCGCGGCGTGGCGAGCATGGAGTGCAGGACGCCGACGCGGCTGTGCGCCACCCCGCCGAGGGCGACGTTCTGCAGGGCCGACTCGCCGTCCAGGAGCGCGGGGGTCTGGAACGTCCGGGCGATGCCCAGCCGCGCCCGCTGGTGGGGGCGGAGCTGACCGAGCGGACGGCCGTGCAGCGTGAGCTCGCCCTCGTACCGGTAGAGGCCGCTGACGCAGTTGAAGAGCGTGGTCTTGCCGGCGCCGTTCGGCCCGATGACCGCCGACGTGCCGCCGGCGGGGATCTCGAAGTCGAGCGCGTCGAGGGCACGCAGACCGGCGAACGAGAGGCCGACCCGGCGCGCGACCAGGGCCGGCGGGGCCGCTGCTCGGGGAGCGGTCGCGGAATGCTCCGACGACATGGCTTGGGTCACAGTCGGGAAGGTAGGGCGTGCGGCAGCTCACCCGGAAATGAATCTCAAGGATGATTCGTATTGACGCCGTGAATGGTCCGACGGACTATTCCGGAGCGGCCCGGGCTCGTGCCGCGCGGTTGATCCGTGGTGGGAAGGGAAGGCGGACTGCGTGAACCTGGCCGGGGTGGACCTGAACCTGCTCGTGTCGCTTCGCGCTCTGCTGCAGGAGCGCAACGTGACCCGGGCAGCGCAGGTGGTGGGGCTCAGCCAGCCGGCGATGAGCAACGCGCTGGCCCGCCTCCGGCGGCAGTTCGGCGACGAGCTCCTCGTCCGCGAGGGGCGCGGGCTGGCGCTCACCCCGGTCGCGCGCGAGCTGCAGCACGCCGTCGAGCCGGCGCTGGGCATGGTGGAGCGGGCGCTGCGCATCCAGGCCTCCTTCGACCCGTCGACGGCGGCACAGGTGTTCCGGATCGCGGCGAGCGACTACGGCATGACGCTGGTCGCCGACCGGCTCCGCTACCTGGGGCGCATCGCTCCCCGGGTCGTGGTCGACCTGGTGCAGATCGACCACGGATTTGTGCGGGACAGCGAGACGGTGATGCGTCGCGTGGACCTCCTGGTCGCCCCCCGGGCCTTCCTCAACGGGTACCCGAACGAACCGCTGTCCAGCGAGCGCTGGGTCGCCCTGGTCGACGCGGAGCACGTGGGCGAGCGGCTCGCGGAGGAGGACCTGCACGGGCGCACGTTGGTCGGTCTGTTCCACGACCTGGGGTCCGGAGCGCACATCGAGCGCCTGCTGACCGTCCGCGGAATCACCGCGACCGGATCGGTCAACGCCGAGTCGTTCTCCGCCGTGCCGGCCCTGGTGGAGGGGACCGATCGCATCGCCTTCCTCCCGGCCAGCCTCGCGGAGCGGCTGCAACCCGGGTACGGCGTGCGCCTCCTGGAGGCCCCCTTCCTCGGCGAGCCGCTGGTGGAGTGCCTGTACTGGCACCGGTCGGCCCAGCGGGACCCGGCGCACCAGTGGCTCCGCAGGCTAATTCTCGGCGCGGCGGCGGCCGGAGAGGCGGTGGCATCCGTGTCGTGAATGGCGCGGCATACCGAATCCGCGGTTCCGCTCCCGCACCCGACGACCGATGCTGAGTCCCGCTGTGTCACCGCCGTCACACGAGGAGTGGACGCTTGCCCGCCGTACCCGCCATCGACGTCCACGCCCATCTCGCCGTCCCCGCCGCCGACGCCCTCCTGGAGGGGCAGCCCGGTCTGGGGCAGCAGCGGGCGCTCGACGCCGCGACGCTCGGCGCGGAGTCGCTGGCGTACAACATGCGGCACATCGCCGAACTCGCACCCAAGCTGACCGATCTCGACCTGCGGCTGGCCGCGATGGACGCCGCGCGGGTCGACGTCCAGGCTGTCAGCGCCACCCCGCTGCCCCATGCCTGGGCCGACCGTGACCTGGCGGCGCAATTGGTCACCGCGACCAACGAGGGCGTCGTCGAGGCGTGCGCGAAGCAGCCCGACCGGCTGCTGCCGATCGGGACCGTGTCCCTGCAGCACCCCGACCTCGCCGTCGGTCAGCTGGACACGGCGGTGCGCGACCTCGGCATGCGTGGGGTGCAGATCTCCACCGCGGCCGGCCCCGGGCGGGAGCTGGACGACCCCTCGCTGGCCGACTTCTGGGCCGCCGCGGAGGAACTCGGCGCCGCCGTCCTCATCCATCCCTGGGGATGCACCCTGGGGGAGCGGCTGAACGCCTACTACCTGTTCAACAGCGTCGGGAACCCGACCGAGACAGCGCTGGCCCTGTCGCGCCTCGTCTTCTCCGGCCTGCTCGAGCGGCATCCGCGGCTCAAGGTCTGGTCGGCCCACGGCGGTGGCTACCTCGCCAGCTACGTGGTGCGCGCAGACCACGCCTGGGCCGCCCGGGGCGACGCGCGCACCACGGAGCAGCCGCCGTCGGCGCTGCTGCGCCGCACGTGGGTGGACTCGCTCGTCTACACCCCGGAGCAGCTGCGCCACCTCGTCTCGGTGATGGGCCCGAGCCAGGTGACCCTGGGCAGCGACTACCCCTTCGACATGGGTGTCGACGATCCGGTCGACCGCCTCGAGGCGGCCGGGTTCGACCCTTCAACCACCGACGCCATCCGCGGCGGCAACGCCGCCCGACTCCTGGGACTCGACACGTGAACGGTTACGACATCACGGCGGACTTCGGGCTGGACCCCGAGGCGGCCATCGCCGACTCGGCCAAGCGGTTCAGCAACTGGAACCGCTGGGGAGCCGACGACGCGCTCGGCACGGTGAACTTCCTCGATGCGGCCAAGCGTGCCGCGGCCGCGGGGCTCGTCCGGCGGGGGACCTCGTTCAGCCTGTCGCTGCCCTTCGACGAGGACGGCCCGCAGTTCGGCTGGAAGCGCCGGGTCAACCCGGTGCGCGTGATGACCTCCACCGGCATGGACACGCCGGAGCAGATGGGGCTGCCGCACGGGCTCTCCGTCGCCGACGACTCGGTCTTCATGCCCCTGCAGTGCTCGACCCAGTGGGACGGCCTCGGCCACGTCTTCGACCACGGCGTCGCCTGGAACGGCCGGGTGGCGCGCGAGGTCGTGACCAGCGAGGGCGACTTCGCCACCGGCATCGAGCACCTCGCCGCCCCCGTGGTCGGCCGCGGCGTCCTGCTCGACGTCGGCCGCGCACTGGGCGAGGACGGCGAGCTGCCCGACGGCTGCCCGATCACGAGCGCCGATCTGGAGGAGACGATCCGCCGGCAGGGGGAGACTTCCGCCGTGGGCCGTGGTGACATCGTGCTGGTGCGCACCGGCCAGCTGAGCCGCGTGCGCCGTCAGCTCGCCGCGGGCGAGGGGTGGGGCAAGTACGCAGGTGGCCCGGCGCCGGGCCTGTCGTTCGAGACCGCCGGCTGGCTGCACTCGACCGAGATCGCCGCCGTCGCCACCGACACCTGGGGGGCCGAGGTCCGGCCCAACGAGTGGCCGGGCGCCATGCAGCCGCTGCACCAGGTGGCCCTGCCGCACATCGGCCTGCTGCTGGGGGAGATGTGGGACCTCGACGGCCTGGCCGCCGACTGCGCCGAGGACGGCGTCCACGAGTTCCTCCTCGCCGCCCAGCCGCTGCCGTTCACCCGGGCCGTCGGCTCGCCGGTCAACCCCGTGGCGGTGAAGTGACGTGCGGCTGACCACCCTGCGCACCCCCGCGGGCCGGCGGGTCGGCGTCCTCGACGGCGACGTGATCAGGCTGCTGGACGCCGGACCGACCTTGCAGGACGTGATCGCCGGCGGGGAGGAGTCGCTCGCCGACGTCGCCCGCCGGGTACGCACCGGCGACGCCGTCGAGGTCGGCGACGCCGCCTTCGGGCCGCTGCTCGCCCCGCCCAGCGTCCGCGACTTCCTCACCTACGAGGCCCACCTGGCCGAACTGGCCGGCAGCGTGCCCGACGAGTGGTACGAGAAGCCGCTGTTCTACTTCTCCAACCCCGCGTCCATCACGGGCCCCTACGACGACGTGCGGATCCCGCCGCTGGTGACCCAGCTGGACTACGAGCTCGAGGTGGGGGTCGTCGTGGGGCGCGCGGGCTCGGACCTCACCCCGGCCCAGGCGGCCGACCACATCCTCGGCTACACGATTTTCAACGACTGGTCCGCCCGTGACCTGCAGGTCCACGAGTTCAAGTTCCCGATGGGGCCGTCGAAGTCGAAGGACGCGGCCATCACCCTGGGCCCGTGGCTCGTGACGGCCGACGAGCTCGCCGACCACGTCGACGACGGCCGGCTGGCCCTGCGCACGGAGGTCTCGCTGAACGGGGTGCGCACCGGTGGCGACGTTACCTCGAACATGGCCTGGTCGTTCGCCGACCTGGTCGCCTACGCCTCCCGCGGCACCGTCGTCCGCCCCGGGGACGTGATGGGCTCCGGCACGTGCGGCACGGGGTGCCTGGCCGAGATCCGCCGGACCGATCCCGACAACGCGCCGGGCTGGCTGGCCCCCGGGGACGTCGTCCGCATCGAGGTCGAGGAGCTCGGTTTCATCGAGAACCGGCTCGTGCCCGGCCCCGCCCCGGTCGAGATCCCCGCGGGCCGGCGCCGGATCCGGACGGAGGCCTGAGCATGCAGCTGAGGGATGCGGTCGTCGTGGTCACCGGCGCCGGGAGCGGGATCGGCGCCGCGATGGCCCGCCGGTTCACCGTCGAGGGCGCGGCGGCCGTCGTCGTCAGCGACCGGGACGGCGAGGCGGCCCAGCGGGTGGCCGACCAGATCGGCGGGACGGCGGACACCACCGAGGTGACCGACGAGGTCGCCGTCGCGGCACTCGTGGAGCGGACGCTGGCCACGCACGGCCGGATCGACCTGTTCTGCTCCAACGCCGGCGTCTTCGCCGGCGGGGGAGTCGAGGTTCCGACGGAGATCTGGCAGCAGGTGTTCGCGGTCAACGTGCTCTCCCACGTGTACGCGGCCCGTGCGGTGCTGCCGTCCATGCTCGAACGGGGTGCCGGCCACCTGCTCAACGTGGCCTCCGCCGCCGGCCTGCTGACCACCCCGGGCGATGCGCCCTACTCGGTCACCAAGCATGGAGCCGTGGCGCTGGCGGAGTGGCTCGCGGTCACCTACGGCGACCGCGGGATCGGCGTCAGCGTGGTCTGCCCCCTCGGGGTGGCCACACCGCTGCTGCTCGACCCGCTGGAGGACGGCAGCTCGGCGGCCGCGGTCGTCGCGGCCTCCGGCACCGTCATCACGGCCGAGGACGTCGCGCAGTCCGTCGTCGATGGTCTCTCCGAGGACCGGTTCCTGGTCCTGCCGCACCCGGAGGTCGGCACCTACTGGGCGCAGAAGGCCGCCGACCCCGGCCGATGGCTGGCCGGCGTCCGGAAGCTGGTGCGCAGGACCGTCAGCTGAGCGCCCGCACCCGCTCGGCCACCAGGTCGGCGACGGCTTCCGGGCGGGTGGCGGCGGGGCTGTGGCCGCAGGGCCACTCGACGGTGCGCCTCGCCCGCCGGGCCATCGCGCGCTGACGCTCGGGGTGCACGACCTCGTCCGCCGCGCACACCACATAGGTCGAGGGAACGGTGCGCCAGGCGACGGCCTCGGGGATGCCGCGGAAGACCTGCCGGCCCACCGGACGCAGGCGTGCGGCGGCGGCCGCAGCGACCTCGGCGGTGGCGTCGCCGTACAGCAGCCGCGCACCGAGATCCGGATCCAGGCCGACGTGGTCCGCGGTCACCCGCAGCGCCTCGCCGAGCCGGGTGTCGGGCAGCCCCGCGATGGCTCCCGGCCGGCTGACCGACTCGCCGGCGTCCAGCTGGTAGGCGGCGACGTAGAGGAGCTCGCGCACCAGCGGGTGACTGCCGGCGTCCGTGATCACCGCGCCGCCGTAGGAGTGCCCGACCAGCACGGCGGACCGGCCGAAGGCCTCCACGGCCTCGCGGGTGGCCTGGACGTCGGCGGCGAGGTCGGTGAGCGGCAGCTCCACGGCGGCGCTCTCGATCCCGCGATCGGACAGGGCCACGCGGACGCCGTTCCAGCACCAGGCGCCGTGCCACAGCCCGTGCACCAGCACGGCACCCGCAGCGGTCATGCCCAGCGGGGCGCGCGCTTCTCCGCGAACGCCGTCCGGCCCTCGACGTGGTCGGGATGCCCGCCGGCATCGCCCTGGTGCCGTGCCTCGATGGCCAGCGCCGCCTCAAACGACACCTCGCTCACCGCCCGGAACTGCCGCTTGGTGAGGGCCAGCGCGTGCGCGGGGCCGGAGGCGAGCAACTCGGCGAGGGCGTGCGCCCGGCCGGTGAGGTCCTCGGCCGGGACGACCTCGTTGAGCAGGCCCAGCTCGAGGGCTTCGGCCGCCGGGACCGACCGCCCGCTGGCCGCCAGCCAGAACGCGCGGGCATAGCCCAGCTCCCGCACCAGGTACCAGGAGACCGCCGTGTCGGGCACGAGCCCGACCTTGCCGAACGCGCAGGCGAAGGAGGCGTTGTCGGCGGCCAGCCGCAGGTCACACGCCAGTGCCAGGCCCATGCCGGCTCCGACGGCCAGGCCGTTGACCGCGGCGACCACCGGCTTGGGCATGTCGGCGATCGCCTGGGCGATCGGGTTGTAGGAGCCGGCGACCGTCTCGTCGGCGTGCTCGAGCTCCTCGACGGCGGCGAGATCCTGCCCGACGCTGAAGGCGCGACCGGTGCCAGTGAGCACCACGGCGCGGACGCCGTCGTCGGCGGCGACCTCGCGGAGGGCGCCGATCAGCTCCCAGCGGGTGGGGCGGTCGAGCGCGTTCAGCTTGTCCGGCCGGTTCAGGGTGACCGTCGCGACCGCGCCGTCGCGTGTGATCTCGACCGCGCTCATGCGGTGCCTCCGGGTCCGTACTGCTCGGCGTCGGGGTGGATGGTGCTGCGCTCGGCACCGGTGACGGAGTAGCCGCGCTCGGCGTAGGGAAAGCCGTCGAGCTCGGTCGTGGCCGGGCGCATCTGGTAGTAGCTGCGGATCTCGCGGATCAGCCCGTCCTCGCAGGTGAACCACTCGGCGCCCCGGGTCGCCACCCGCTCGGTCCCGCCCTCGGGCTGCCACCACATGGTCCACTCGATCACGGCCTGCTCGGTGGTGGCGCAGATGCTGTCGACGACCCATCGGGCCCGCAGCATGCCGGTCACCTTGCGCCAGTAGCGGGCCAGGTGCTCGGCCCCCGCGACCGCCGCCGAGCCGGTGTTCGGGGCGAGGAACCAGTGGACGACCTCGGGGTGCAGGGTCTCGAGCATCAGGTCGACGTCGCCGGCGCTGCAGCCGTCGTAGTACCGGCTGATCAGCGCCGTCCAGGCGTCGGTGGGGTCGGCCGCCGTGCTGGGGTCGTCCAACGTCTGCATCACTTCTCCTGGTAGCTGTGGAACCCGGCGCCGGTCTTGCGGCCGAGCCGTCCGGCCGCGACCAGCTCGTGCAGCGTCCGGGCGGGGGAGAGGCGGGGGTCGTCCTCCACGGCGGCCATCGACTCCAGGGCCGCGACGGTGACGTCGAGGCCGATCAGGTCGATCAGCGCGAGCGGCCCCATCGGGTGCCCGGCGCCCTGCGTCAGCAGTTCGTCGACCTCCTCGACGGGCACGCCGCTCTCGTGCAGACGCACGGCGTCGTTGAGGAACGGGATGAGCAGCCGGTTCACGACGAAGCCACGGCTGTCGGCGCAGGTGATCGGCGTCTTGCCGATATCGCGAGCCCAGGCACTCGCGACCGCCCGCAGCGGGCCGGCGCCCGGGAGGTCGTCGGGCACGACCACCTCGACCAGCTTCATGACCTGCGCGGGATTGAAGAAGTGCAACGCGATCACCGGCCGGCCGGTGGAGACGAAGTGCCGGAGGTCGCCTACGCGGAACGACGAGGTGTTGGTCGCCAGCGGCACCGACGGCGGCAGGACGGCGTCCAGCCGCGCTGCGACGTCGGCCTTGGCGTTGAGGTCCTCGGCCACCGCCTCGATGACGACATCGCCGCCGGCCAGGTCGGCGGGGTCCGTGGTGACCGACACCCGACCCAGGACGTCCTGCTTGGTGGCCGCGTCGAGCCTGCCGCGTGCTACCGCGCGGTCGAGGCTGGCGTTCAGCTTGGCGTGCAGCCGGGCTCCGGACTCACTGCTGCGGGCCAGCACGTGCACAGGCCGGCCGCTGCGGGCGACGGCCTCGACGATGCCGGTCGCCATGTGGCCCGTGCCGACGACCCCGACGGGACCGCGCCACGTCGGGGCCCCGGCCGCCTCGAGACCTCCGCCGGTCTCGTCCGCGGGGAGCAGGAGGCCGAGTCGGTCGCGGTCATCAGGAGCCAGGCCGGCCAGCACCTCGAACGGCCCGGCAGGGTGCCCCGCACCCAGCCGCATCGCGATGTCGACGTCCGCTTTTGTTGCCGTTACGCGCTCGACGAGCAGGACCGCGTCCCGCAGCAGGCCGGACAGGACAGCGAGCGCGTCCTGCGACGGTGGTGCGACGACGGGCACGGGCCCTCCCGGGGATCGGCGCGCCCTGTCCCGATGACCGGCGCCACTGCCACCGTCGAGTCTCGGATCCCCGAGAGACGAGCGGAAATGACTTGTGCCCATGCGCTGCCATCCGTCGGCTCGATAGCTGCCGAGATTCCCCCGTGACAGCCGGGTTCTCGCGCTGTACACGGCCGGCGTGGCCTCTGCTGAACACCGTGGTGTCGGACATGACCGCGGGGTCGACGATCAAGCCGGTCCTCACCTTCTGATCCCGCTGCCGGATGGCCGGGCCGGACGCGCCCGGCCATCCGGTGCCTCGACGCCCAGTCCTGAGGAGGCGCGGTGACGTCGCTCGTCGTCCTGAACGGTCCGAACATGAACCTGCTTGGCACGCGCAAGCCGGAGGTCTACGGCAGCGCGACGCTCGCCGACGTGGAGAAGTCGTGCCGGCTCCAGACGCAGGGCCTCGGCCTCGAGCTGTCCTTTCGCCAGTCCAACCACGAGGGACAGCTCATCGACTGGGTGCACGAGGCCGGTGCGGAGGTGCGGGCCGGGGAGTGCATCGGCGTCGCCTTCAACCCGGGTGCCTACACGCACACCTCGATCGCCCTCCGGGACGCGATCGAGGGCGTCGACCTCCCGGTCGTCGAGGTGCACATCTCGAACGTGCACGTCCGCGAGGAGTTCCGGCAGCACTCGTACATTTCGGCGGTGGCCCGGGGGGTCGTGGTCGGCTCCGGGGTCTTGGGGTACTCCCTGGCGATCTCCGCTATGTACGAGGTTGCCCGCCGGGAAGGACGGCTCTGAGCGCCGGTCGACTCGATCCGGGTGCCGCTCGACCGCTGACTGACTGCGGGTGGTCGTGAGTCGTTCTCCGGGTGGAGCGCTCGCGGCTCCAGCTCAGTAGCGGGGCAGCATCGGCTCCCGAACGCCCGAAGTTGCAGCGCGCCATTCGCCGGCGTGGCGCAGACCACCACGCGAGCCCGCCAAGGCATGCGGTGGGCGGCGTCGCCGGTTGATGAACCTCGCAGAGTCTTAACCGTCAGCGACGAGGGCAACGGGGGGTCAAGACGAGCGTCGATAGAGGTCGGCGCGACACTTCTTGACCACCATTCTGACCACCATTGCACCCTGTCCGGGACGGTTCGCTGCGGTTCGCCGTCGTTCCGTATCCCGGTTGACCTGCACTGACGTACGCCGGTGAACAACCGCGGACCCGCTGCGTCGGCTGGGGGTCAAGGGGCGCAGGTTCAAATCCTTCAGCCCGACAGCGAAACTGGAGGTCAGGGGCGCGTCGGCCGTGAGGTCGGCCCGCTTCTCGCATGACGACAGCAAGGCGGCCGGAGGGACAGCAAGGTCAGCAGCGGAAGCGCTTGGTCGAGCCGGTCGGGTGCGTCCGTCGTCACCAGCGGGCAGTGGCGGCGGCGCGAGCGCCTGTCCCCGACGCTGGGCCGGGTGCGCGCCGTCGGCTCGGCGATCACCGTGGGGCACTCGCTGACGCTCATCGCCTCGGCACTGGGCGGGGTGTCGGTGCCCGGGGCCAGGTCCTCATTGCCGCCTCGGTCGGCGTCGCCGCGCCGATGCAGAGCTGCAGGTCCGTGCCGACGATCAGCTCGCCGGAGTAGTCGTTTCGGGCGGCCGCCCAGCGCTGCGGGGAGGGGTCGCAGGGGCACGAGGTTGGTTGAGCACCAGATGCCTGGCCCGAGCCGGGTTGGCCACGTCGCGGTCAAGTCCGCTGGCGTGGTGTGTGACGGCTACCGCGTGACCTCCGTGTTCGATCACGCGCTGAGCGCCGGGATGGTCCCCTCCTCGCTGGTGTGGCCGGTGTCGCTGACGGGTCGGATGCGGCAGCGGGCGAGGACGTCGAGGCGGAGGTAGCGGCAGCCTTCGTCCATTGCGTCGTGCTGTTCGGCGAGGACGGCGCTGACAAGGCGGATCAGGGTGTTGCGGTCGGGGAAGATGCCGACCACGTCGGTGCGCCGGCGGATCTCGCGGTTGAGCGGCGTCGAGAGATTTGGCGGGTCATTCTCCGCGGACAGCGCCCGGCGGGTAGTCGAGGAGTGTCTCCTCGATCCGGTTCCAGGCGTTGCGCAGGTCGGCCAGCACTGTCGGCTCCTTCCCGGCCAGGTTGGCCTCCTCGCGCTGGTCGGCGACGAGGTCGAACAGCGCCTCTTCCCGCACGCTGCGGTCGACGTTGTGCGAGACCCAGTACTTCCACTTCCCGCGCCTCAGCGCTCCCTGGTCGACCACCCGCCAGAACAGATCCCCCTCCGGTGGCTGCCCGGAACCCCAGAGGTAGTCACTGAGGTCGCGGCCGTCCATCGGGTACCCGGGGTCGGGGGCGGCTCCCGCGGCGGCGAGCAGCGTGGGGTTCCAGTCCATGGTGACCACCGGAAGGTCGGAGACCTGTCCGCCGGACACGCCGGCGGGCCAGCGCAGGATCGTGGGGACGCGGATGCCGCCCTCCAGGGCGTCGATCTTCGCTCCCCGCAGCGGCCACATGTAGGAGAACCGCTCTCCGCCGTTGTCGCTCTTGAACAGCACGATGGTGTTCCGGTCCTGCCGGGTGTCCCGGAGTGCCCGGAGCACCTCGCCGATGGACGCGTCCATGTCCTGGACCATCTCCACGTACTTGGCCACCGAGCCGCCGTCGCGGTGGAACAGGGCCGACGTGTCGCCGGACGTCGCGCGCGCGGTGAGTTGGTCGCTGACGGCCTCGTCCCCGGGGCCTTCCCAGGGCCAGTGCGGGGTCGTGTAGTTCAGATTCATCAGCCACGGCTTCTGATGGCCCCGGTGCACGTACTCAATGGCGCGCTCGGTGAGGATGTCGGTGTAGTACCGGAGGTCCTGGTAGGGCACGTCGTTCTCGTAGAGGTCGTACCTGCCCCCGCGGTTGACCTTGGAGAAGTAGTCCACGCCACCGGCGAAGTTGCCCAGCCACTCGTCCCAGCCGGACTTCAGTGGGCTGAAGTTCGGCAGGCTCCCGCAGTGCCACTTGCCGTACATCACCGTGGCGTAGCCGACACTGCGGAGGAGGGACGCCAGTGTGGGGTGCTCCGGCGGGATGCCGCGCAAAGGGTCCAGCGCATCGGGCCCGGCGATCGGTTCGGACAACCCGGCGTACAGCCGGCCGGGATAGCGCCCGGTGTACAGGCTGATCCGCGTGGGGGAGCAGGTGGACGACCCGGCGTAGCCGTCGGTGAAGCGGACGCCCTCCTTCGCCAGCCGGTCCAGGTTGGGGGTCGAGATGTGCGGCGCCCCGTAGCTGGACAGGTCGGCCCAGCCCAGGTCGTCGGCGATGATGATCAGGATGTTGGGCTGCTCGCCGCCGGGGTGGGCGCCGGGCGTGAACGGTTGCTCGTGGGCGGCGGCGGTGCCGGCTGAAGCCGCCACCGCGCCGGCCGCCGTGGCACCGACCATGCCGACGAAGGCCCGGCGGGACAGTCCGGCGGGCCGTGCTTCGGGGCCACGGGTCGAGGGTTCCTCGGGCATCCTGCTCCGCTCATGGGCGCCCCAACGGCGACACACACCGCGACTCGGGGGCAGAACCGTGGCATGACGGAAAGGCATCGATGTGATGTACACCACGAATGGACGGTGTCCGAAGCTAGCCAGGGACCGTCGCACGGTCAAGGCCAGGAGAGGTGTGTGACCGTCCGGCTCAGGCCGCGCGGAAGGCCGACCGCCGCGACCCGCGGCAAGCGGTAACCTCTTTCCGAACTGCGCGATCAACTGCGCTCGAACACCTTGACTGAGCTGGGCGTCGCAAGTCGCTGGCCCAGCGGCGCCACTCGCAACACCGACCTGCTCGTGGCCAAGCACACTTTGCGCAGCCTCGCGTGCCGCCATCAGCAACTGACCGAGGAGATTCGCGACTGTAGGGACCCCGGCTGGCGGATGCTGGTCGGTGATCCACGGGGGCGATCGCGTGTCGGGGGGCTTCCTCGAGTCCCTGAGCGCGACCGCGACAATTCATCCTTTACTCATTCAATATGGTCGCCGACAGCCATCGTGAGCCGTCGACCGTACACGGGCGGCTGCCGTGTAGATCTGGACGATCAGCTTCAGCCAACGTGACCCAATAATCCAGGGATCAGATCGCAGGGTTGTCGGGAGTCCGGGCGCCTTGAGGTCTTGCAGAGCGGCGACCGCCGCCCCGGGGAGACGGCCAGCTGCCCGGTGGAGGATCGATCCGGCGCAGCCATCGCTGCCGCGGTTGGACAACGGGCTGTCGCCAGGTAGGTCTCGTGCTCGACGCCGAGATGATGGTTCCGTGACAGTTGTCAGAGCGGAACGCATCGTGAACCGCCCGCCGGACGAGGTGTTCGACTTCGTCGCCGCACGCCACTTCGAGAACCACCCTCGGTGGGATCCAGACCTGCTGGAGATGCGGCAGACATCTCCGGGCCCGGTTGGCCCGGGCACGACCGCTCGCGTCGTCCGTCGTCAAGGTCGCCGACGGGTACATGGCAACGCAACGGTGACCCACTACGAGCCCTGTCGGCGGGCGGCGTGGGAGGTGCGCTTCGGGGCCTTCGCCCTGCACCAGACAGTCGACCTGCTGCCCGAGCAGGGAGGCGCCTGGACTCGTGTGCGGCTGTCCATCGAGACTCGTGCCACGGGGCCCATCCGGTATCTCCTACCGCTCCTCCGCGGACGCTTCCGGCGCACCATGACGCGGAGCCTGGCGACCATCGCCGCGTTGATCGGACAGGGCGACCGGTGAGGAGGCCGGGGCGGACTCGGCGCGGTGGGCCGGTGTCCGTTTGCCACAAGTGGCGCCCGCCGGATGCCTAGCGTGGCCACTCTGGCCGCCGGGTTCTGGCGCGGGGGTGAGAGCGCGCGGCCGACGGCCGAGAGTCACGGCTATCGCCGTCAATGACGGTTGAGAGCCAGCTGGGCTGGTTGCCGTTGTGGTTGCAGTTGGTCGCGTTCGCGCGCGTGCGCCATCGTCCGCCATGGTGTGAACTGGCACGTCAAACTGCTTACGACTACAGCGAACCGACAGGAACGCGATCATGACGGCCTGGCAGTGTGGGAGCGGTGCAGGTCGACGCGCCCGACTCAGCTGCCCAGAGTCAGGCGGTGGCGGTGGCGTCGTCGTGGGTCAGCGAGCTGGACAGGTCGCGGTGGGCGTCGGCCTGGGCGAGCAACTGGTGGGCCTTCTGCTCAAGGGCGGCAATCGCGTCGGCGCCGGCGGCCCAGCGCAGCGGCGGGGTGTCGGAGTCGGTGAGCTGGACCAGGGCGCGGGCGAGCTTGGCGGGGTCGCCACCCTGCTGGCCGTTCATGCCCTTCCAGGCGGTGACGGTCTGCCGGGTGCGCTGGGCGTAGTCGTCGATCGACGGCTCGGGGTAGCGGGTGGAGTCCTCGGTGAGCAGCTCGGTGCGGAAGAACCCGGGCTCGACGAGCATCGTGCGGATGCCGAACGGCGCGACCTCCGGCGTCAGCGACTCACTCCAGCCCTCCAGGGCGAACTTCGACGCGGCGTAGGCGGAGGTGAACTCGCCTCCGGTGATGCCGGCTGAGGAGCTGAAGGTCACCACGAGCCCGGAGCGCTGGGCGCGCATGACCGGCAGGACGGCGCGGGTGACGTTGAGCGGGCCGAACAGGTTGGTCTCGATCTGGGCGCGGAAGTCCTCGGGGCTGATCTCCTCGAAGAAGCCGGCGTAGAAGTTGCCGGCGTTGTTGACCAGCACGTCGATCCGGCCGAACCGCTGCACGGCGGCGTCGACGGCGGCGGCGACGCTGGCGGGGTCGGTGACGTCCAGGGCGACGGCGAGCAGGTTCTCGTGCACACCGAGGGCGGCGGTGACGCGGTCGGGATTGCGGCCGGTGGCCACGACCGCGTGCCCAGCGGCGAGGGCCGCGCGGGCGATGTCGGTGCCCATGCCGCGGCCGGCGCCGGTGACGAGCCAGATCTTCTTGTCGGTCATGTGCGTGCAGTCCTTCGGTCTCGAGTGGTGGCGAGGCGCCGCCTGCGCGCTGCGGGCGGCTGGTCGAACTCGCTGCAACCGAGGGAACGCCGCTCGGCGGCGGCGTGGCAGAGCCTGCTGAGAGGGGGTACTGCTAGGGACCTCCACGCGGGTCGGAGCAGACCTAGCGTGGTTGCCGTGAACAGCCGGAAGGACCTGCGCGAGTTCCTGGCCACCCGCCGCGCCCGGATCACCCCGCAGCAGGCTGGCCTGCCCACTTACGGCGGGCACCGGCGGGTGCCCGGGCTCCGCCGCGAGGAGGTGGCGCTCCTCGCCGGCGTGAGCGTCGAGTACTACACGCGCCTGGAACGAGGCAACGCGAACGGTGTCTCCGACGGCGTCCTGGAGGCGCTCGTCCGGGTGCTGCAACTCGACGACGCCGAGCGCGCGCACCTCTACGACCTCACCCGCGGGATGACGACGGCCGCCCGCACGCGTCGCCGTCCAGCCCGGCCCGGCGTCCGCCCGGGCGTGCAGCAGCTGCTCGACGCGATGGCCGACGTCCCGGCGTTGGTGCAGAACGGCCGACTGGACGTCCCCGCCGCCAACCCGCTCGCCCGCGCCCTCTACGCCGACCTGTTCGACGACGCCGCACCGGGGAGCGCCGGCCGCACGCCGAACCACGCCCGCTACGCCTTCCTCGACCCGCGGGCCACCGATTTCTACCCGGACTGGAACCGGGTCGCGGCCGACATCGTGTCCCAGTTGCGCGCCGAGGTCGGCCGAAGCCCCGACGACCGCGAGCTCACCGAGCTCATCGGAGAGCTGACCACCCGCAGCCAGCCGTTCAGCACCCTCTGGGCCACGCACAACGTCCGCTGGCACACCACCGGCACCAAGCGCTTCCACCACAGGGTCGTCGGTGACCTCAGCCTGAGCTACGAGGGGTTGGCGCTTGCCGCCGATCCGGGTCAGACGCTGATCACCTTCACCGCGGAGCCCGGCTCGCCCTCGCAGCAGGCCCTGACGTTCCTCGCCAGCTGGGCCACCTCGCCCGCTCAGCGGTCCTTGACCAGGACAGGACGACGGGCGACCACACGGCCTGACCGTTCCGGCGAGGGACCTCAGCGATCAGTGGGCAGTGCCTCGGACTGATGGCAGTGACGGCGTCATGGGAGTCACGCGAAGCCCAATGGGTCGAGCGGCAACATGCTCACCGGCGACGGCGGCCACGCATCTCTTCCCCGTCGACGGACCGAACGGCGGATCTCGCGATCGTTCTGCCGCCGCGGTGAGCGACGACGGCCAGACCGTGCAGTGATGCGCGCCGCAAGCACCGAGCCGATCCTCGTCGAGGGGCGCAGGCGGGGTGCGCGTCACCAGAAGTAGGTCACCGCTTTAGATGGAAGATCAGGCATCCTTTATTCATCCAATACTGCCGTCATTGACCAGCATGAGTCGTCGGCGCCTTACGCCTTGCTGTGGCTCCGACCAGCGCAACCAGCGAGAATCAACGCCACCCATCGAGCCCAAGATCAAATCGCAGGCTTGGCTGTGTTAGCGCCGGAGGCGAGTGCGTACCGGCCTTCCACGGGATCAACTGGAGAAAGACTGGAGGAACTCGGCGGCGCTACAGGCCCGTCGTCCAGTTGGTCGCCCAGCCTCATGTAGGCGATGCAAGTCGCCCTACACACCTGGCGGGATGGTGACGACTCCGGTCCTGCGCCGCCCGTTCGGCGCGTCCTCAGCACCCAGCTGGCCTGGGAGTGGCACGCCCGAGCGCGGGGGAGAGTTACAGCAACGGATACAGCAACGCCCTGCGAACCGCGGCGAAATAGGCGGACGTCGGCGGACGGTCCGAGCCGCTGACCTCAACGAATGGCACATCGACGAACCAAGATGAACCCCTCGAATGTGACTGGGGGCATAGGGCTCGTCGGTCGAGGGGTGTGGGCAGCAGCTGAGCAGCGCGGTGGCAGTTCTAGATGCCACGGGACTGCCGGTACGAGACGGAGAAGGCATCTCCAGGCCCCGACTCGATCAGGAGAAACCGTGAACGGTGCGGCCGTGGCGCGAAACCAGCCAGCCATGGACCGCTTCGTCAGCCTGTTCGCCGGCACCCTGTCCCCTCGGGACTTCTTCGACCCGGCCAGCCCTGGAGGGCGTCCTGGCCGGAGCGGCCTGAGCGGGCCGGTGCCGCGAACCGTCGCCGTCCCTGACTCCGTTACGGCTGCCCGGCACCGTCATGCACCGGCCCTGTGCCGGCGGAGCCAGTCCTCCACTGTGAGGACGCCGGGATGGATCTCCCGGGTCGTCTCGAGCTCCGCGGCGAACCGCGCGTCGCGGGTCCATTCCCACAGTCGCAAGGTGTCCGGGCTGAAGCGGCCGAAGAGCCACACCGGCATGGGGAACCGTCGCGGTGCCCGGCCCATGACGCGGGTCCAGGCGGCGCGGCACCCGTCGAGCGACAGCCACTCGGCGGCGATCTTGAGTTCGCGACCGACGAAGCGGTCGGGGCCGGCGAAGACCCGTGCGGCGATCACCCCGAGGTCGTCGCAGCAGATCCACGGGATCTCGGTCGCCGCGCCGGCGATCGTCGGCCACACGTGCCAGATCCCGGCTGCCGGGTAGAAGGCCCGGTCGGTCATGAGCTCCATGAACGCGGCCGGTCGCAGCACCGTCGTCCGCAGGCCCAGGGCGCCCATGTGCTCCTCGACGTCGAGCTTCGTCTCCCAGGAGCCCACTCCGGTTCCGCGCTGTCCCGGACCTGCAGAGCCGTAAACGAGGTGCCGGACGCCGGCCCGCAGGGCCGCGTCCGCGACGTTGCGTCCCTGCCGCACCTCGCCGTCCAGTCCGGCCAGCTGGTGGTTCTGCACGCTGTACACGCCATGCGCGCCCTCGCACGCGCGGTCCAGCGACGCCGGGTCCTCCATGTCGCCGCCGACGACCTCGGCGCCGGCCTCCGTCAGCCGCCTGGCCCGACCGCCGTCCGGAGACCGGGTCAGTGCGCGCACCGGCCATCCATCGGCGAGCAGAGCACGGGTGACTGCACCACCCTGCCGCCCGGTCGCGCCCGTGACCAGGATGGTTCCGGGCACGGTCGCCATGGTCGCTCGCCTCCGCCGGTGCGCCGCAGACGTCTCTCGGTGCGCACCGATCGACGAGCAGTCTGCCGCCCTGCCACCGGCAGTGCCATGCCCCGCTGGAACTCTGGCTGCAGGAACGGTGCTCGCCATGGTTGCGGCGCCCGGGGTATGACCCTCCGATACATAGCTGCGCTCCGCGACGATCGACATGGGGGCGGAGTAGGCGCGTAGGCGCAGGCCACGACGGCAATCCTTGACCACCATTTTGACCACCTTTGGACCTCGTTCGGGGCTGTTCACCGCGGTCCCTGGTCGTTCCGTATGCCGCTTGACCTGCGCGGATGGACTCCGGCGAACAGCCACGGACCCGCTGCCGTCGGCTGGGGGTCAAGGGGTCGCAGGTTCAAATCCTGTCAGCCCGACAGAGAAACCGCAGGTCAGAGGCGGGTCGGCCAAACAGGCCGACCCGCCTCTTGCACGACTACAGCAACGCGTACAACAACGCGGCCGTGAGACAGCAACGGTCACCAGTGGAGTGCCTCGTCGAGCCGGTCGGCCGCCTCACGCTGCTGCGCGGGACCGACGTGGCTGCAGATGTCCGCGGTAATGGCGTACGACGAGTGCGCCCGAGGTGCTCCTGCACACGCAATGTCGCCCGTTCGACAGACAGGAGGGCGCAGGTAAACCACTGGGCTGTCCCTGAGTGGGCGGCGCGTTCAGGGACATCATCGCCGGGCTCGCCCCGAGGGCGGCTTCAGGGACAGCACCTGGAGTTGCGCTCAAGATCACCCATTGGTCACTCTGCTGATGTGCCCGGGATGAAGCGGACGGACGGCTGGCGTGCCTCGTTGACCGACAAGGCATGGCGCATCCACCTGGCCATGTGTGCCGGGCTCCTCGCCGTGAGTCTCCAACTGCTGCTTCTTGTCGGTGTTCTCGATGGCGCTCCGACGTGGGCGCAGATCGTCGTCTTCACGGTCTACGTGCTCTTGATCGCCGTTGTGCTGTCCCTGGCGGTTCTCAACCTCGAGGAGCAGCGGTCGAGCCGCGAGCGATAGCGACTCGCCTGGTGTCTCTGAGTGGGCCGCTGAGGGACCTCTGCGCGCTGGGCGTTCGCCGGCGCGCCATACCGTCGCCGCTGCCTTGTTGACCGCGCGATCGGGGTGCCGAGCGACCTTCCGAAACCCGTCACAACGAGTTCTTTGCGCCGCAGTGCGTGAGGTGTGTCGGCTGGTGATCTTGGACTCTCGAGTGATCGAGGAGGGCGGGTGAAGTCGGCAGGAGGGGACGCGACTTGATCGCCGTCGGGGGCAGCGTTCTGGTGCTGGAGAGCCCGCGCTTCTCGGCGTCGCGAAGATCATCGTGACGATGCGCGGACTGCGGTGAGGTGCCCGCCGGGCTCGACAGCTGCGTCGCACGACGACCAAGCTGACGGAGAATCCCTCCCGTGATCGACTTGGAGTCCTCGTGACAGCCACGGACCTGTTCGGCTACTGCGAGGAGCTGACGGAAGCGGAGCGGGACAAGCTGGCACTGCTTCGCGCCTTCCTCGACGAGCACGCGCGGCCCTTCTTGGCGCAGTGGTGGGAGGCGGCCGAGTGCCCGGAGCACCTACGGGTGGGACTGGCCGGCCTGCGGTTGGACGACGATCCGGCGTTGCTGGACGACACCGGCCGGCTCCGGCCGCTCTACGTCGGGTTCCGCGGGCTCGAGCTGGCGCGTTGCGACCTCTCGGTGTCGGTGCTCTACGCCGGTCAGGTCAGCATGTTCCGCACCCTGGTGCGGGAGGGCGGTTCGCCTGAGCAGGTAGCCGAGCTGGACCCGCGGATCCCCACGTTCGAGTACACCGGGTGCTTCGCCCTGACCGAGCCCGACCACGGCTCGGACGTCGCCGGGGGCATGGAGACGCAGGCGCGACGCGAGGGGGATGGCTGGCGCATCACCGGTCGGAAGCGGTGGATCGGCAACGCGGCGATCTCCGACGTGATCGGCGTGGTCGCCGTTGACGAGTCGGGCGACGCGAAGGTCTTCCTCGTGCCGCGGGATGCCCCGGGCGTCAGCGTGCAGGACATCAGCGGGAAGATCAGTCTGCGGATGGTGCGCAACGGCGACATCACCCTCGACGACGTCGTTGTGTCGGAGCGGCAGAGGCTGCAGCGCATCGACTCGTTCCGCGACATCGCCGACATCCTCGCCTTCCTCCGTCCTGATGCTGCGTGGACCGCGACGGGCACGCAGATCGGCGCGTACGAGAGTGCCCTGGCATACGCCCAGCGGCGCCGGCAGTTCGGCCGCCCGATCGCCGGGTTCCAACTCGTCCAGGAGAAGCTGGCCAGGATGCTGGGTAATGCCACCGCCTCGCTGGCCATGGTCGTCGGACTCACCAACGCGCGCGAACAGGGGAGGGGTGGTGACGCGGAGTCGGCGCTGACGAAAGCCTGGATCTCGGACGCGCTGCGGGAGACCGTCGCGCTGGGCCGCGAGATCGGAGGGGGCGAGGGCATCCGTGTCGAACACGATCTGGCCCGGTACTTCGCCGACGCGGAGGCCATCTACACGTTCGAAGGCACCCGCGAGATCAACAGCCTGATCGTCGGCCGCGCCATCACGGGGCTCTCTGCCTTCACTCGGTGAGGACTCGAGAGCGCCTGGGCGGAGGTTGGGTCGGAGGAACGCCGAAGGGGACGACACGGTTGAGCGCGGGAAGAACCACAGCAACCGGTACAGCAACGCGGTGCGGACGGCGGCGAACAGCGGTGCACGCACACGGTCATCGCGGCTTTCCGAACTGCGGGAACGAACGAGTAGGAATGTCTCTGGACCCCGCGCATCTGACTCGGGGTCAAGGGGGCGCAGGTTCAGATCCTGTCAGCCCGACAGTGCGCATCAGGGGCCGTGTCCGAAGAGATCCGGAACGGCCCTGACCGCTTCCTGGGGCGGTGTGATCACCATCAGGTCAACCTGGGCTCGCGCACGGCGACCCGGTCATGGACGGGGCCCGCACCGTCGGCGTACGTGGCGCGAGGCGTGTGCTTCGACACCGAGTTCACCGTTCCGCTGCCGGTCGGGGCCGCGCCACTCGTCCGGGCCTGGTTGGCCGCACGCAACGTGCGGCCTCCGGTCGGCCTGGTCGCGGTGGTCCTCCTCAGCGCGTTCTGCCTGATCAGTCTGCTGATCGGGTTGTTCGACCATGACCTCACCAACGAAGTCGCGTCGTCCTCGGGCCCATGGGAGGTCGTCTGGGGGGTCGTCCTGCTGTCGGTCACCGCCGTTGTCGGTTTGCTCGCCGCCCTCCGGGCGAGGCAGCTGCACAGGCCTCACTGACGGCTCGGTCTTCCGGCTGGCCGATCCGCGGCTGGGATCGAGGCGCGTCGTTTGTCCTGCCTCAGGCGGCGTCGTACGACCGGTGTGGCGATCTGCCCTTTGAGGCACGCTCGCGTCATTGGACGCACACGTGCTGGGCACGACCCGGCCGTCGGGCTGAGGACCGCACACTGTCCGGGCACGTCGGCGGGTGGAGAGGCGAGCGGCATGGACCCCGATGACGGCGCGATGGCCGCCGTGACGTCCGACGGACCTGACTGGACCGCTGGGGTGCTGGAGCACGTGGCGGACGGCATCGCGGTGATCGACGCCGCGGGCGCGTTCGTCGGTGCCAACACCGCGGCCATCCGGTTGTGCGGGCTCCAGGCCGACGGTGTGGCCAGAACACGCTCGCCGTTCCCGGTGCCCCGCGGCCCTGAGGACTGTGGTCGCGAGCGCACGACCGAGTGGTCCCCCGCGCCGGGCGTGCGACGGGAGTTCTCGTACGTGCTCAGCGAGGTCACGGGCTCCGCTCGCTGGGCGGTGTCGTTCCGTGACGTCACGGTCAGCCGGCTGCGGGAGCGCCGGCTGGCGGCGATCGCCCAGGCCGCATCGAGCGTCGCCTCCAAGCGATCCCTCAGCGGCACGCTGGACGCCCTCGCCCAGGAGGTGGCGCGGACGGACTCGCTGGCCGGCGTGCAGATCCTCACGGTGAACACCGCCGGGGACCGGCTGCACATGATGGGTGCCGCCGGCTTCGGTCGCGAGCACGACTTCTTCGACAAGTTGGTGGAGTGCCGCGCCCGGGGCGCCGAGCTCCTCACCCTGGCGGCGCTCGACTCCGGGGCGGCGGTGGTGATGCCGCACCGGTACGACGAGGTCATGCGCGATCCGGGCTGGGTGCCGCTGCACGACTACCTGCGATCCCCGCGGTGGGACGCCTTCGTCAGCGTGCCGCTGATGGCCCGGGACGCTCCGGTGGGCATCCTCAACGCGTTCTTCGCCCCGGGGCAGACAGTCGGGGACTCCGAGCTCGACTTCCTGCTCGCCATCGCGGCACAGGCCGCGATGGCGGTGGACCATGCGGCGCTCCTGGAGCGGGAGGGCGAGGTGGCCCGGCGGGAGGAGCGCCAGAAGCTGGCCCTCGATCTGCACGACTCGGTCGTCCAGCAGGTGTGCTCGATGATGATGCAGGCCCGGTCCCTGGGCGTGCTGGTCGAACGGGGTCTGCCGCCAGGGCCGGAGCGGGTGGCGCAGGTCGCCGACGAGCTGGGGACCGTCGCCGAGGACGTGCTCGCAGACCTCCGGGGCATGGTCGTGGAGCGGCGCCCGGCCACCGCCGCGGACCGCGGCCTGCCCGCCGCCCTCAGGTCCCTGGTGGACACGACGGCCGTGCGGACGGGGATCGAGATGGCCCTGGACGTCCAGGACCCGGCCGACGAGCTGCCCACGCTGGACGCCGACCTCGTCGAGGACGTCTACCGGGTGATCGCCGAGGCCGTGCACAACAGCGTCAAGCACGCCGGCGCCTCCCGCATCGACGCCTACGTCTCGGTGACCTCGGGCGTTCCGCGGCGTCTGGTCGCCGAGGTCACCGACGACGGCCGTGGTCTCGGTGCCGCCACGGGTGCGGAGACGGCGGGGGACGTCGTGTCGTCCGGGGTCGGCATGACGGCGATGCGCGAGCGCGCGGCGCGCTGGGGTGGCGTCGTCCAGGTGCGCCCCGTCGGGACCGGCGGTACGAGAGTGCGGTTGAGCCTCCCGCTGGCCACATCCCTCTCCAGGACAGCGACGACCCCGAGGACGGCCAGGACATGACCGGAGCGGCGACCATCGAGGTCCTCGTCGTCGACGACCACGCCGTGCTGCGCCGGGGGGTGATCGCCTTCCTGGAGGCGCTGGAGGGCGTCACCATCGCCGGGGAGGCCGGCGACGGGCAGGAGGCCCTCGACCGCCTCGGGCAGATGGCCGTGCAGGGCGAGCTGCCGGACGTGGCCCTGATGGACCTGCACATGCCCGGCATGGACGGGATCAGCGCGACCTCGGAGATCGTCAGGCAGTTCCCGGCGGTCAAGGTCGTCATCCTGACCAGCTTCTCGGAGACCGAGCGCCTCAACGCCGCACTGGAGGCCGGGGCGTCGGGGTACGTGCTCAAGGACGCCGGCCCGGCGGAGCTGGACACGGCTCTGCGGGCCGCCGTGCGGGACGAGGTCTACCTCGACGCCGCCGTCGCAGGGAAGCTGACCAGGCAGATGCGTGCCCCGGCGTCCGGGCTCGGTGTGCTGACCGATCGGGAGAAGGAGGTCCTGGTCCTGGTGGCCCAGGGCCGGTCGAACCAGGACATCGCCGACGAGCTGTACATCAGCGAACGGACGGCGCGCAGTCACGTCAGCCACGTGCTGACCAAGCTGCGGGTCACCTCACGGACGCAAGCTGCGCTCGTCGCGGTCAAGGAGGGGCTGGTCCGTCCGAGCTGACCGCGGGGCCGGGCGTGGCTCCGCCGACCGGGGCCGGTCGGCGGAGCCGGGCCGGTCAACCGGCGCGGTAGTTGTCCCGGACGGACTGCACGTACGGGACGGGGGCCACCGTGGCCCGGATCTCCACCTGCCTGTGCTCCTCGACCTGGGGCTTGGCGGAGTTGGGCTCCTCGCCCCAAAGCACGGTCACCCGGGTGCCCGGCTCGGCGTGCGCGGCGTCGATCGTGGCCAGCGACAGGACCTCGCGCTGGTTGACGACGTAGCCGCAGTCCAGCGAGACGCCGACCTGCCCCCCGTCGACGAGGACCTTGTCCTCCTGGTGGAGGGCGTAGCGGATCTTGGGCAGGTCCATGTACTTGGCGCCGGGGCCCTTGCCGACCAGGGAACCCATGGCGGCGGTGACGTCCTCGGCATCCCACACGAGGGTGACCTTGGTGCGCTGCTCCTGCTCGGCCATCGCCTCCAGCGCCGTGCGCCCGACGAAGTCGTGGTCGAACTTGACCGTGATGCCGTAGCCGAGGTCGTAGGGGGAGAGGTAGTAGTCGGTGATGTCGGCGGAGTCCAGGCTGCCGCCGATCGACCCGAGCGCGTCGACCGGCAGCCAGTCGCGGTAGGCGGCCAGGGTCGGGTCGTCGCCGAAGATGGCCGGCAGCGGGGCCGGCACCCAGCCGGACTCCAGGTTGGCGGTGGAGTAGGCCTTGGCGCCGGCGCGGACCAGGCCGTGGTCCTTGCCGGCCTCGAGGAGGGCGTCGAGCACGTCGGCGCCGTCGGCCCACGGGCCGAACACCTCGAAGCCAGGCTGGCCGGCCATGCCGTGGCGGAGGGCCCAGGCCCGGTGGCCGGCGATGGTCAGCTCGGCCATGTGGAAGAACTTGGTCTGCGGCACGGGGGCGCCGGTGACCTGCTCCATGAGCGCGAGGGCGGTGGGCCCTTGCAGCTCGTAGCGGTAGAAGGTGGGCGGGCCCGACTGCCGGACGGCGGAGTTGTCGTCGCGCTCGGCGGTGACGTCGTAGTCGCCGGTGGCGATGTGGAACTGCACCCAGTCGATCACCATCGGGTGGCCGACCAGGTCGAACTGCCCCTCGTCGAGGTGGAACAGGATGGCGTCGCCGATCAGGTAGCCGTCGGGGGAGACCGCGACGTACTGCTTGGCCCGACCCGGGCCGAAGGTGGCGAAGGAGTTGACCGCCAGCTTCGACAGCAGCGCAGGCGCGTCGGGACCGGACAGGAACAGGTCGGTCATGTGGTGGGACTGGTCGAGCAGCGCGCAGGTCTCCACCCAGGCCCGCTGCTCGGAGCGCCAGTTGGTGAACTCGGGTGCGACCGGGAAGGTGTGCGCGCGGGTGGCGCGGTTGCGCAGCAGTTCGACGGGGCTGCCGACGCGGGCGAGGGCCTGGGACACGGTCTCGGAGGACATGGGGGTCCTTTCTTCGGGGGATGCGAACTGGAGCGAAGCCCGCGGAGGGCTCTCACGTGCGGTGCGTCGACGCCGGTGCTGTCCGGCGGTGCCCGGGCAACCGTAGGCGCAGGGGGTTGTGCCGCGCGTCACGCGGATGACCACAGCCGGGGGTCTGGCGGTCGTGTCGTGAGCACGACATCTGACGCGTGGGTCCAGGGCGCATCGGTGCGGTGGCGGGTGAGCCGAGGATCCGCACGGACCCGTCGTTCAGACGCCGACGCCTCGTCGGCGTGACGGGTCGACACGTCCTTCGTCGTGCGTGGAAGGGCGCCGTTCGACGGATGTGGTGTCTGCCGGCGGTGCAGTCCTACGGGTTTTCCCACCTCCGGGCGGGGTAAGTGCGACGTGGTCAAAGCGGTTCAACCGTTTCACCTGGTGGCCCCGGAGTCGGCGACCTGAAGGTCCTGGGAGTCGGCCATGGTGCACAGCCTTTCCGAGGGTCAGTCGTTCCCACAGCCGCGAACTTGCTCGTGAGCATTCAGTCGCCGCCGAACGTCACACGGGACGGTTCATCGGCGTTCTTGAAGGCGACGACGGACGTGCGGCACCGCGAGTGGCGCTTGCCTTCCGTCCTAGCCTCAGTCCCCGGGATGCGCCGGGGGTTGCGCGGCCTGCTCGACGACTCGGCGCTGTCCAACGACGAGATCGAGGACCTGCTCCTGGCCGCCAGCGAGGCAGCCAACAACGCGGTTGAGCACGCGCTGCAGCCGACGAAGCCGTTTTTCGACGTCTGCACCGAGGTCGACGACGGACAGGTGACCATCGTCGTCCACGACTACGGAGGCTGGCGGCAGCAGACATTCCCGTCGGACCGGGGACGCGGCCTGGCGATGATGAGGGCCCTGGCCGACACCACGGTCATAACGAGTTCGCACGGGACGACGGTGACCATTCGGAGCCGCCGCGCGGGTCCTGGGGCGATGGCTGACCCGGGTGGGGCGTAATAGACGGGCGCTCAGTTTGCGACAAGGACGTGCACTTGGCGTGTCCCTGAGTAAGCGGCTCAGGGCAAGGGGGAATCTGGCTGGCTACGCGCAGACAGGTTGAGCCCCGCGCGCTGTCTCCACTCGCCACGGTCCAGAGCCACCAAGACGCCGCCGTTCACCCAAGCGCCTTCGGACGGCCCGGGCGCCAGCACTGTGGAGGCGGCTCTTGAGCAACTCCGCCGCTCTGGGGCGCCGTAGTCGTCCCGGTGCTGAGTTCGGCCGACCACGTGCCGTCCTCGCGCCGGAAGATCGACCCCTCAACGTGCGCGCGGCTGCCCACGTCGGTTCCCTCCGGCGGTGTCGGCCTGCCCGCGCACCGGCCTCTCTGCCGGCGGGCTGCGGTCTCTGGTCCTGCGGGGAAACCTCACCAAGGGCGCCGCTGATGGGCGCGGGGCCGAGGCCCTGCCGATCGCCTGGGAGTGCACCGCCCCCGCCCGCCCGGCAGGTCGCAGGCGGTGGGCGACACCGGCTGGCTCCCGGCCAGCGTGGTCGGCAGGCGCGTCATCGCCGGCGACGTCGTGGAGTTGGAGTTCGCCGCCGCGGAGGGCGACTTCCCGGCCTGGCGGCCCGGAGGCCACATCGACGTGCACCTCGCCGAAGGCCTCACCCGCCACTACTCGCTGTGCGCGGACCCGGCCGACGGGAGCGCAGGCGCATCGCCGTCCGCTCGACGAGCAGGGTCGCGGCGGCTCCTGCTACGCCCACGACCACCTCGTGGCAGGGGACGTCGTCACCCCGACCGGCCCCACGACAACTCAGGGCTGGTCGACGCCCCGGAGTACCCGTTCATCGCGGGCGGGATCGGGATCCCTCAGCGGCGGCGCCTGCGGACCGCGTGGCGGAGCTGGAGGATGCGGGCGCTGCCGAGGATCAGCGTGAGCAGGATGCCGCCGACAGCAGCAATGAGGAGCATGAGTGCCAGGGAGGTGGTACCGGTCATCCCGAGGAAGGACACCTGCACGGCGCGGGTGTTCTGGATCATGAAGATGATCAGGGCCACCGTGAGCACTGCCCCCGCGCAGGCTGCCACCCAGAGGCGTCCAGTGCGTGTGGGGCGCACCTGCAGGCGCGGCTCGGTCGAGGAGCGCGGTGAGCTCGCCTGCTCCGGTCGCTGACTGGAGGGCACCGTGCCGTCGGGGGCCCGGGAGGGACCCGGCGTGGTTGGGGGATGGAGAAGGGACATGGTCCGCTCCTGCCTGTTGCCGTCGCCGGTTCGGTGGCACCACGAGGGTGGCGTGTCACTCGTTCCGGACATCCCTGACACTAGGCGCTCATCCGCTCGGTGGAGGTCTCCGACGGCCACCCGCTTCCGCCGAAGGGGCTCGAGAGAGTGTCCAGCAGAGGGGTGCGCCGCGCCGGTCCATTGGCCCGTCGAGGCCCGCGCCTGATTTCCTGAGACATGCCGAAGATGCTGCGGATGGCCGGGACGGACCTCGTGTGGGAACTCGACGACTCCGTCGATCTCGCGAGTCGCGCCAGGGAGATCGAGACGGCTCGGGCGAGCAACCAGTTCGTGACGCTCAGGGCGCGGCTGCCGGGCCAGAGCGAGTTCTGCTACCTCACCCTCGCCCCCGGGCAGCTCGCGTGGTGGTCGCTCGGCGAGGAGAGCAATCCGAGCACCATGGACTGGAGCCGGTGATCGCCGCAGAGTGCAACCTGCGGAGTCCACGAGGGAACCTGTCGGGGCCGCCGCAGGACTGCCGAGCGACGTCCGCCTCGCGATGGTTGGCGTAGCGGCGGTGACGATGCCGGCCGGGGCCGGCCGCTCAGGAGGACCGGCAGGCGCAGCCCCGTGAGATGCTGCCTCTGAGGGTGGCGTGACAGAACCTGAGCCCGACCGAGTCGTGACGGGCCACCGCGTGCGGGCACACGGCGCACATAGCTCCGTCCCTGGGCTGGGGCCCGGTGTCGGCCAGCGCCTGCGCCCTCTCGGCAGGGGATCTGACGCCGGTCCGAGCCTCGGTGGCGTGCGGAACGCGGATGTTCATGGTGGAGCCAGCCTGACTTCGCCGTCGGAGCGGCGGGATAGACGAACACCGGATCCGGCACCGCAGGGGCGGTGCACGAGATGAGACCCACACCGTGACGCTACGCCTCCCGGCCTGAACAGGGGACGTGCCCGCGGAGCAGTCGTGAGGCTCCGCCGTGGTCGGCCGGTCCAGAACTGCTCGAGTGGATGGGGGACGGTCCCGGCCAGCGCTCGCCGGTGGACGCCAACGGACTGGGCATTGCGCGTGCTTCGCGCAGATTGGCCGCCCCGTACTCGGGATAGACGATGAACCCATGCCATGCGTCGACATCGAAGTCGATGCGCACCTCGGCGACGTCCGGTGACCGGGAGCGACGTTTCTGGGCGATGTCCTCGATGTCGGCTCGAAAAGACTGGGCCTCACTGCGGGTCGTCATCGCCGTGTGCCCGAACAACTTGATCAGGACAGGCAGTCGGGGCTGACGGCGGACGATCTCGATGACCGAGTCCCGCGTGTAACCGCTGCGCCAGATCGGGGCCCAGTGATACTGCTCGACCAGGAACTCGAGGACCGTGCCCCACGTCGTCGGCAGCCGGGTAGGCAGTGACCACTCCGCGACCGGGGGTCGACTCATGTCGACGCGCTCACTGCGCGTGTGGCGCCACCAGTCCAGCCGGGCGGGGATGGGCCGCCGCACTGAACCGTCGCGGGACCTGCGGGTGTTGATGCCGTCCTCGATGAGGAGGTGAGTCGCGGGGATCGCCTCCGACATCAGGATGCCCAGGGTGGGCAGCGTACCCGTCGATTGGCCGCGCATGATCACGTAGTCGTAGCCCCTGCAGGCCGACAGCAGTTCCGGCGCGTGGTCCTCGCACGTGGCAGCGAACCGGTCGGGCGACAACTCGGCGCGGAGGCCGGGACTCGGTCTGAGCGTGTTCGTACCCACCCGGGTGATGCCCAGGATGTCGTAGCCGGTCAGCGACGCCTCTGCTTGGTAGCGAGGTCCCGTGTTCGCGTCGTTGCCCCCTACGGGATAGTGCGAGACGACGAGTGTGTCACTGGGGGAACTGCCGGCGGCAAAGCGTGTGAGCTGCAGTCGGCCGTCGAGGCGCTTCCGACCGGCCGTCGACATGTCTGGCACCTCTCGTTCGAGCCCGCGCGTCACCTGGAGACCGTCGCCCCGACGGAACCGTGTCGACGGAGGCGGTGCACCGGCCGACCTGTCACGTGGGGCCGACGGGCGCGGGACTACGCAGCTACGCTAGTCGGCCCGGGATCAGCGGCGGCTCCGGTTGCCACTCCGTCCAGGTGAGTCAGCACCTGGCGGATGTAGAAGCCGAAGACCGCCTGGTGGACACCGAGGAACGCCAGCGCCTGCCACGGGCTCAGCACCAGGAACGGCGCGCCGACGAAGGCGGTCAGGTGGACGGCGAGGAGGCTCGCCTCCACCCGTCGAGCGCCGAGGGCTCCGACCGTCCTGGGTCATGAGGGCCAGCGTCGCGTCGGTGACCGGCAGCGCGGAGGAACAGGCGCGGACGAGGGCGTTGGGCAGCCCGATCCCGCTACCAGACTCCCGGAGGACGGCGGCCAGGATCTCGGTGACCCGTTTCGACGCCACGCTCACCTCCGGACGGGTGTCCGGCCTTGGGCTCGACAGTCGTCAGCCGGCTCCGCTGAGTCGTCGGCCGGACGCCTCGAACGTGCCGGGCAGTGCCTCCCGGTGGCGGGGCGATGACGCGGGCGGCGGTCCGCCGTCCGCGCGGCCGCCCTCTCTCGAGCCGGGAACGGCTGTCTCGCCGGGCTTCACCGGTCCAGGCCGCACGGCGGGCGTGGCTGAGTTCAGGGCCAGGCGTCCCGGGGCGTGGGTCGAGGACGCCGGAGGGAGGCGCTCGACCCGCCGCGACCGAGCGCATCGGCTAAGGCGGGGCGTCCGGCGCCCGCCGGCGACTACCGGGACGTCGTGATGCCCACAGCGCAGCGCGGAGGTCACCGCTTCTCGTCGTGGGTGAGCCGCTTCGTCGGTGACCTGGTGCGAGCCTTGGCCCCGCACTCGACTTGACTGGCGGGGCCGGTGCAGAACGACTCCGCGCGACGTCTGGCCCCGTCGCTCACTCGTGCAGATGCCTGGCGTCAGCGGACCAGTGGTGACCGCCTTCGGATTCCCAGACCCCCGTCTTCTCGCGGTCCAGTGGCAGCGCAGCCGAGCGCGGAGTCGGCACCGGCGGGCCGGCCGCGCTCAGCGCGTCGAGCAGTGCGGTGGGTTGCTCCTGGTTGCCCGGGTCGGTGGCCGCGGAGAAGGCGCGCTGTGCACCCGTCGCCGTCAGGTCTCCGGCGTCCGCCCGGGGAGTCCGCGGGCGGCGAGTGACTCGGATGGTGGTCATGATGAGATCGAAGTGAGTCGACGAGACGTCCGAGTGATGGTGAGTCCCATGGCAGGGACCGCCGATCTCCCTCCGCCAGCGGAGGGGCTGGCGCCGAACTGACGCCGATGTGAACCTACACCGATCCAGCGACCTGGCCGGTGAACAGGCGTGGGCCGTCGGTCCACCCGTCACACCGGGGAGGCTCGCGTGTGGTCGGGGGGGTGGCAGCAGACGGTTCGCCGGAGTCCGTTGTGGCTCGACCTCCACAGATGAACCCGAGCCCGTGGGAAGTCGCAGCTCAGGGGCCGTATCTGGAGAGATCCGGTACTGCCCCTGAACGCTTCCGGAGGCGGGCCGCCCCCACTTCGACCACCATCAGCTCGCTCCACGAGGACCTCCTCGAGGAAGATGTCGACCTCGCTGGCCGAGATGACGGCCTCGCCGCTCGACGTCGTCATGTCCTCCGCCTCTCCATCACGCCGCCGGAGCGGCCCTGGGGACCTGCTGGCCGCGGGGACAGGGGCTACCGGCTGACGTGATCGGCACCACCTCTTTCCGGGATGCGGAAAAAGCGGAGCACTGATCACCAAGCGAGGAGGGGAACGCCGAGCACTAGCGTGGTGGCATGGGCGGCGACCGCGAAGCCGGTCAGACGGGTGGCCGGCGATCGGTCACGGTCCGGGCGACGTCGCTGTTGAGCGCGTTCGACGCCGACCACCGGGTGCTGAACCTCTCGCAGCTGTCCCGCCGCAGTGGCCTCCCGCTGGCCACCGTCCACCGGCTCGCCGCCGACCTCGTCGAGAGCCGCCTCCTGGTGCGCCGGGCCGACGGCCGCTACGAGATCGGCGCGCTCCTCTGGCGACTCGGGCTGCTCGCACCGCCCACCGAGCTGCGCGAGCTCGCCCTGCCGCACCTGCAGGACCTCGTCGCGGCCACCGGACACACCGTCCACCTGGCCGTTCTGGACGGTGCCGGCGCACTCGTCATCGAGCGCCTCTCCGGAACCAGGAGCCTGCCGACCCGGCACAGCCCCGGCGGCCACCTGCCCCTGCACTGCACCGCTGTCGGCAAGGCGCTGCTGGCCTACGCGGACCCCGCCCTCGTCGACCGGGTCGTCAGCAGCCTCCGGCGGCACACCGCGTACACCGTCACCGACCCGGCTGCCCTCTACCGGCAGCTGGAGGAGATCCGGCGCAGCGGCGTGGCGCGCAGCGCACAGGAACACCGCCTCGGCGTCTCCTCCCTGGCCGCCCCGGTGAGCGGCCACGACGGCGTGGTGGCCGCGCTCGGCCTCCTCGCACCGCTGCGCAGCCCGCGCCTGTCGGGCGTGCTGCCGCACCTCCGAGCTGCCTCCGCCTCGCTGAGCGCCGACCTGCTCCGCAGCGGACTGGCGGTCACGGACGCCGGCGGCCTGGGCTGAGCCTGCGGCCTCGTCCGGCCCGGAGTTTCCGCATACCGGGAGGGAGGTGTTGCCTGTCACACCGACCTCGGCGACTGTCTCGCCCATGTCGGGGTCGGCGGTGCCGGGGGCGGCCGAGGACAGGTCCGTCCGCGAGGGCGACCTGCTGTGGACGCCGTCCCCGGACCGGGTGGAGCGGACCCGCCTGACCGCGTTCACCCGCTTCGCCGAGGAGCGAACCGGCCGGACGTTCGGCGACTACGGGGCCCTGTGGGCGTGGTCGACGACGGAGCTGGAGCAGTTCTGGTCGGCGGTCTGGGACTTCTTCGGGGTCCGCTCGTCGGCCCCGTACGACTCCGTGCTCGCCGCCGACACCATGCCCGGCGCCCGCTGGTTCCCCGGTGCCCGGCTCAACTTCGCCGAGCACGTCCTGCGCAGCCAGGTGCCGGGCGTACCGGCGTTGCTGTACGCCAGCGAGACCCAGCCGCTGCACGAGCTCCCCTGGGACGAGTTCACCCGCCGGATCCGTGCGGTCGCCACCCACCTGCGCCAGCGCGGGGTGCGGCCCGGGGACCGCGTGGTCGGCTACCTCCCGCACGCCCCCGAGGCGATGATCGCGATGCTCGCCGCGGCCGGCGTGGGCGCCGTGTGGGCCGGCGTCTCCCCGGACTTCGGCGCCCGCGGCGCGCTCGACCGGCTGGCGCAGCTGAGCCCCACGGTGCTGGTCACCGCTGACGGCTATCGCTACGGCGGCCGGGACTTCGACCGGCGGAACGAGGTCGCCGAGATCGTCGCCGGGCTGCCCGGCCTGACGGAGGTCGTGTCCGTGCCCGTGCTGGGCCTGCCGGTGTCCGGCCTGCCGGTGCCGGTCACGTCCTGGCCCGACGTCCTGGCCGGTCCGTCCTCCGGTGCCGACGACTTCGTCTGCGAGCAGGTGCCGTTCGACCACCCGCTGTGGGTGTTGTTCTCCTCCGGGACGACCGGCCTGCCGAAGCCCATCGTGCACGGGCACGGCGGGATCCTGCTGGAGCAGCTGAAGTCCCTGGCGTTCCACCAGGACCTGCGTCCCGGCGACCGGGCGTTCTTCTTCACCACCACCGGCTGGATGATGTGGAACTTCCTGGTCAGCATGCTGACCTCGGGCATCGTGCCGGTGCTCTACGACGGCAACCCGTCGCACCCCGACGTCGACGTCCTCTGGCGGCTGGCGCAGGACAGCCGCGCCCGCTTCTTCGGCACCAGCCCCACCTACGTGGAGCTGATGAAGAAGGCCGGCATCGTCCCTCGGGAGCGGTTCGACCTGTCCGCCCTCGAGATCGTCATGCCGGCCGGGTCGCCGGTCGCCCCCGCGACCACGGCGTGGTTCTACGAGGCCGTCGGCGACGACCTGTGGGTGGCCACCGGCAGTGGCGGCACCGACATCTGCACCGGTCTCGTGGGCGGGGTGCCGACGCAGCCGGTCCGCGCGGGGCAGATCCAGGCCCGCTGCCTGGGAGTCGCCGCGGAGGCCTGGGACGACGCCGGCCACCCGGTCGTCGGTCGCGTCGGGGAGCTGGTCATCACCCGCCCGATGCCGTCGATGCCGCTCTACTTCTGGGGCGACGAGGACGGCGCCCGCTACCGGGCCAGCTACTTCGACGCGTTCCCCGGCGTCTGGCGGCACGGCGACTTCCTCGAGGTCGACGAGCACGGCGGCTGCTACGTCCGGGGCCGCTCCGACGCCGTCCTCAACCGGCACGGGGTGCGCATCGGCACCGCGGAGATCTACCGCGTCGTCGAGGACGACCCCGCCGTCCTCACCTCGCTCGTGGTCAACCTCGACCTGCCCGGCGGCGGCTTCTTCATGCCGCTGTTCGTCGTCCTCGCGGCCGGTGCCGTCCTGGACGACCGGCTGCAGGAACGGCTGCGGCGCAGGCTCCGGGAGGAGTACACGCCGCGGCACGTGCCCGACCGGTTCATCGCCGTGCGCGCGATCCCGCTGACCCGCAGCGGCAAGAAGATGGAGGTCCCGGTCCGCCGGCTGCTGATGGGCGCCGACCCGGCGGACGTCGCCGATCCCAGCGCCATGGCCGACCCCGGCTCCCTGGCCGACGTCATCGAGTACGCCCGCACGCAGTGCGACTACTCGCTCGCCTGACCCCCGAGAAGAGGAGACGACAGATGTCCCAGCCCACCGGTGAGCGGTCGTTCCCGCTGCCGTCCCAGATCGCCGACGTCCCGGGTGCTGCGGGGTGGGAGCAGATGTACCCCTACTTCTCGCGGTTCCAGCCCGAGGACGACCAGCGATTCTGGTTCTACAACTCGATGCACTTCCCCGAGGTGGTGCCGGCCTTCGACGGCCTCACCTCCGAGATCCCGTACACCGCGATCGGCGCGAACACCGCGCGCCTGTTCTCCTTCCCGACGACCCTGGGGATCGAGTACCGCATCCTCAACGGCCGCGTCTACATCACCGCCAACCCGGTGACCGACCCGGCGCAGATCGAGCAGCGGCTGGCGCACTTCCAGGAGCGGGCCGGCCACTACTACCAGAACTGGGACGCGATCTACGCCGAGTGGCAGCAGCGGATCGAGGCGCTCATCGCCGACATCGAGGCCGTCGAGGTGCCCCAGCTGCCCGAGCTCGACGACCTCTCCGTCGTCACCGGCCACCGCGGCTACGCCTCCAACCACCTGCTCCGCGAGAACTTCCACCGGTGCATCGACCTGTACTCGAAGATGTGGCACCACCACACCGAGCTGCTGATGCTCGGCTACGGCGCCTACGTCGTCTTCTTCGGCTTCTGCAAGCAGGCGTTCCCCGAGATGGGCGACCAGATGGTCGCCCGGATGGTCGCCGGCATGGACGTGACCATGTACCGGCCCGACGACGAGCTGAAGAAGCTGGCCGCGCTCGCGGTGGAGCTCGACGTCGCCGACCTGTTCGTCGAGGGCAGCGACCCGGCCAAGGTGCTGGCCGGCCTGGGCGAGCGCGGCGACGCCGGCGCCCGGTGGCTGGCCGCCCTCGAGGAGGCCAAGGACCCGTGGTTCAACGTCTCGGTCGGCGACGGCTTCTACCACCACCACCTGTCCTGGGCCGACGACCTGACCGTGCCGTTCGCCGCGCTGCCCCGCTACGTCGAGCAGGTCGCGGCCGGTGCGGACCTCACCCGACCCACCGAGCGGCTGGCCGAGGAGCGCGAACGGATCGCCCAGGAGTACCGGGCGCTGCTGGGCAGCGACGACGAGAGGGCCGCGTTCGACCAGATGCTCGGGCTGTGCCGGCAGGTGTTCCCCTACATCGAGTCGCACAAGTTCTACTGCGAGCACTGGTTCACCACGCGCTTCTTCCAGAAGATCCGCGCGTTCGGTCGGCTGCTCGCCGACCGCGGCGTCCTGGCCGAACCCGACGACGTGTTCCACCTGCGCCACGTCGAGGTCGAGGACGCCCTCGCCGACGTCCAGCTCGCCTGGGCCTCCGGAGGCAGCGAGCTCGGCGCCCGGCACTGGCAGCCGATCGTCGCCGAGCGCAAGCGGATCGTGGCGGCGCTGTCGTCCTGGTCGCCGCCGCCGGCGCTGGGGCCCGTGCCCGAGGCGCTCAACGACCCGGCGGTGCAGATGCTCTGGGGCATCACCGACGAGACGATCGAGACCTGGCTGTCCGGCGACGAGCTCGACGACAACACCGTCCGCGGGTACGCGGCCTCCCCGGGCGTCGTCGAGGGCGTCGCCCGCGTCCTGATGAACGTCAACGAGATCGGGTCGATCCGCGAGGGCGAGGTCCTCGTGTGCCCGGTGACCGCGCCCAGCTGGGGCCCGGTGTTCGGCAAGATCGCCGCCGCCGTCTCCGACATCGGCGGCACCATGTCGCACGCGGCCATCGTCGCCCGCGAGTACGGCATGCCGGCCGTGGTGGGCACCGGCCAGGCCACCACCAAGATCAGGACCGGTGACCGCGTCCGCGTCGACGGCGATCGCGGCGTCGTCACCGTCCTCGGTTGAGGGGGAGCACCATGACCACACTCCCGCCCGTGCTGCGCTTCGCCGACGTCGGCCGGGACGACGTCCCGGCGGCCGGTGGCAAGGGGGCCAGCCTCGGGGAGTTGATCCGGGCCGGCATCCGCGTGCCCGACGGCTTCGTGGTGACGACGGCGGCCTTCCGGTCCGCGGTCGCCGCGCTCGACCTGGGCCCGCGGGTGACCGCGCTGGACCCGGCCGACGCCGATGCCGTGGCGGCCGCCTGCACCGAGCTCCGGTCGACCGTCGAGTCCGCGCCGCTGCCGGCCGAGGTCGCCGAGGCGGTGACCGCCGCGTACGCCCGGCTGGCCGACGAGTGCGGCCAGCGGGACCTGCCGGTGGCCGTGCGCTCCAGCGCCACGAGCGAGGACTCGGCCGAGGCCAGCTTCGCCGGGCTGCAGGACACCTACCTGTGGGTGCGCGGCGCGGACTCTGTCCTCTCCCACGTGCGGAGGTGCTGGGCGAGCCTGTACAGCGTCGAGTCGGTGACCTACCGGCGGCGCCGCGGCATCCCCGAGACGGACCTGGCGATGGCCGTCGTCGTCCAGCAGATGGTGGGCTCCCGCAGCTCCGGGGTGATGTTCACCCGCAGCCCGCTGTCCGGCGACCGCTCGGTCGTCGCCATCGACGCCAGCTGGGGCCTCGGCTCGGCCGTCGTCGGCGGCGACGTCACCCCGGACTCGTTCGTGGTCAGCAAGGTCACCGGGGAGATCGTCCGGCGGACGGTGTCGACCAAGACCCGCTGGCACCAGCCCGACCCCGGCGGGGCCGGCGTGGTGGAGAGCGACGTGCCAGGGAACCTGCGCGACGTCCCGTCCATCAGCGACGACGAGATCGCCGAGTTGGTGGCGATCGCCCGGCGGGTCGAGGCGCACTACGGCTGCCCGCAGGACATCGAGTGGGCGGTGTCGCGGACGGCATCGCCCGGCGAGAACGTCTTCCTCCTGCAGAGCCGCCCGGAGACGGTGTGGGCGGACAAGGACGCGGCCGCGGTCGCGGCTCCGACCGCCCGCGCCTTCGACCACGTGGTCAACCTGCTGGGCGGCAAGCGCCCGTCGGGCGGCTGACATGGACCTCACCCCCGACGACGTCCGCGACGTCCTGCACGCGCTGGACTCCAGCGGCCTGGACGAGCTGCACCTCGAGCTGGCCGACCTCACCCTGACGGTGCGCCGCGCGGGCGCGTCCGGCTGGACGGCCGAGCAGCAGGTGCTCCGCCGGCCCGCGGTGGAGCGGGGTGGCGAACCGCCCGTGGCGGCCGAGCCGGAACGGCCGCGCGCCGCCGTGGCCGAGGGCATGGTGGCGGTGCACCCGCCGCTGCTGGGCACCTTCTACCGGGCGCCGAAGCCGGGTGCGGGACCGTTCGTCGAGGTCGGCGACCGCGTCGCCGAGGACACCGTGGTCGGCATCGTCGAGACCATGAAGATGATGACGCCGGTGCACGCCGGCGTCCGCGGCACGGTCGTGGAGTTCCGCACCCCCAACGGGGAGTTCGCCGACACCGACGCGGTGCTCCTCGTGGTGGACCCGGGCGCGGACGCCGCCGGGCTGGGCGAGGGCGCGTCGTGAGGATCCGGCGGCTGCTCATCGCCAACCGCGGGGAGATCGCGGTCCGGGTCATCCGCACGTGCCGCCGGCTGGGCATCGAGTCGGTGCTCGCCGCCTCCGACGCGGACCTGGACGGGCTGCCGGCGCGGCTGGCCGACCGGGTCGTGCGCCTGGGTCCCGCGCCGGCGTCGGCCAGCTACCTGGACCCGGCGGCCGTCGTCGGCGCCGCGCAGGCGGTGCACGCAGACGCGGTGCACCCCGGCTACGGCTTCCTCTCGGAGAACCCGGCGTTGGCCCGGGCGTGCGAGTCGGCCGGGATCGTCTTCGTCGGTCCGACGCCGGCGTCCCTGGAGGCGGTCGGGGACAAGCTGCGCGCCCGCTCGCACGCGATCGCCGCCGGGCTGCCGGTCGTGCCCGGGGGCGAGGCCGCGGACCTGGCCGGCGCGCAGGCGGTGGCCGCCGAGGTCGGCTACCCGCTGCTGGTCAAGGCGGTGGGTGGGGGCGGCGGGCGCGGGATGAAGCTGGTCGGCACCGCTGAGGAGCTGCCGCACACCCTCGACCTCGCCGTCTCCGAGGCCGCCGCCGCGTTCGGTGACCCGCGGGTCTACCTGGAGCGGTACGTCGCCTCCGGCCGGCACGTCGAGGTCCAGGTGATCGGTGACGGCGCCCGTGCCGTGGCCCTGGGCGACCGCGACTGCTCGGTGCAGCGCCGCTACCAGAAGCTGTTCGAGGAGGCCCCGGCGCCGCTGCTGCCCGACCGCGTCCACACCGAGATGGCGCGGGCCGCCCTGGCCCTCGCCGAGCACCTCGGCTACCGCGGCCTGGGCACCGTCGAGCTGCTCTACGACCGCGAGCGGGAGGCGTTCTACTTCCTGGAGATGAACGCCCGGATCCAGGTGGAGCACCCGGTGACCGAGATGGTCACGGGCATCGACCTGGTCGCCGAGCAGCTCGCCGTCGCCGAGGGGCGGCCCCTGTCCATCCGGCAGGAGGACGTCGTCCTCACCGGCCACGCTGTCGAGTGCCGGATCAACGCCGAGGACTGGACCGCGGACTTCCGGCCCTCCCCGGGGCGGATCGACCGGGTGGTGCTGCCGGTGGGGAACGGCATCCGCGTGGACACCCACGTGCAGGGCGGCTCCGTCGTCCCGCCCTACTACGACTCGCTGCTGGCCAAGCTGATCGTGCATGGAGCAGACCGCGCCGACGCGCTCGCCCGGGCCCGCGCCGCGCTCGCCCTGCTGCGCGTCGAGGGCGTGACGACGACCGTGTCGGTGCACCAGGCGCTGCTGGCCGACCCCGAGTTCGCCGCCGGGGGAGTGGACACCGGCTTCTTCGAGCGGTTCCTCCGCAGCTCCCAGCCCGACCTCGTGGAGGTGTCCTGATGGCCGACGTCGAACTGGTCGACGTCTCCCTGCGCGACGGCAACCAGAGCCTCTGGGGCGCCGCCGGCCTGCGCACGGCGCACGTGCTGCAGGTGGCGCCCCTCCTGGAGCGGGTCGGCTTCCGGGCCCTGGACTACAGCTCCAGCACCGCGATGGGCATGCTCGTCCGCACCCACCGGGAGGACCCCTGGGAGCTGTTCCGGCGCACCCGCGCGCTCATGCCCACGACCAAGCTGCAGTTCATCGGCACCGGGTTCCGCTTCATCTCCTGGCAGAACTCCCACCCCGACACGATGCAGCTGGTCTACGACCGGCTGGTCGCCAACGGCATCGACCGGGTCGTCGTCCTCGACCCCATGCACGACATGGACGCCGCCCGCGCCACCGCCCGCCGGCTGAAGAAGGCCGGCGTCGACGAGGTGGTCGCGGCGCTGACCTTCACGATCAGCGCCGTCCACGACGACGCCTTCTACGCCGACCTCGCTCGCCAGATGCGCGAGTGCCCCGACGTCGACCGTGTCTACGTCAAGGACCCCGCGGGCATCCTCACCGCCGAGCGGGCCCGCACGCTGCTGCCCGCGATCAAGGCCGAGCTCGGCAGTACGCCGCTCGAGCTGCACTCGCACGCCACCATCGGACTGTCTCCGCTGACCTACTCCCTGGCGCCGGAGCTCGGGATCGAGGTGCTGCAGACCGGCTGCGGGCCGCTCGGCAACGGCTCGTCGCTGCCGGAGGTGCGCCGCACCGTGGCCAACCTGCGCGAGATGGGCCACCACGTCGACATCGACGACCGCGCCCTCGGGCTGGCCTGCGACTTCTTCCAGCGGCTGGCGGCAGCGGAGGAGCTGCCCGCCGGGCGACCGCAGGACTTCGACGCCGCCTTCCTGCACCACCAGATCGCCGGTGGCGTCATGACGACGACCCGCCGCCAGCTGCGCGAGATCGGCATGGAGGACCGGTTCGACAGCCTCATCGACGAGGTCGGCCGGGTCCGCGCCGAGCTCGGCCACCCGATCATGGTCACGCCGTTCCCGCAGATGGTCGTGTCGCAGGCGCTGTTCAACGTGATCGGGGAGCGCTACTCGAACGTGCCCGACCAGGTGATCCGGTACGCGCTGGGCAGCTTCGGCCGGCCCACCGCGCCCATCGACCCGGACGTGCTCGACCGGATCCTCGACCGGCCCCGGGCGCGGGAGCTGCAGTCGGAACCCCCACCGCCGTCACCGGCCGAGCTGCGCCGCCAGTTCGGTCCGACGATCAGCGACGAGGAGCTGTTGCTGCGGGCGCACATGCCCGCCGAGCAGGTCGACGCGATGGTCGCCGTCGGTCCCGCGCCGGCGCACTACAACCCGACCCTCACACCGGTGCTCACCCTGCTCCGCGAGCTCGGCGAGCGACCGTCCGTCCACGACCTGGCGGTGGGCAAGCCCGATCTGCGGCTGTTCGTGCACCGCCGTGCGGAAGGAACCCCCCGTGCCTGACCTGGACACCGGCGCCCTCGAGCGGCTGCGGCGGGTGCGCGGCTTCGTGCTGGACATGGACGGGACCCTGGTCCTCGGTGACCGCAACAACCGCGGGCTGCGCGCGCTGCCCGGAGCGGTCGAGTTCGTGCGCCTGCTCGCCGAACGGGACCTGCGGTTCTGCGTGTTCACCAACGGCACCGTGAAGACGCCCAGGCAGTGCGCGGACGCCCTCCAGCAGGCCGGCTTCCCCGTGCCCGACGACGCCGTCCTCACGCCGGCCACGGCCGCGGCCGAGGTGTTCCGGCGACGAGGACACCGACGGGTGATGGTGCTCGGCGGCAAGGGCATCACCGAACCGCTGGAGGCCGCCGGCATCGAGACACTCCCGCCCGTGCGCGGAGCGACGGCGGACGCCGTCTTCGCGGGCTGGTACCGGCAAGAGCTCACCTTCGAGGCGCTCGAGGCCGCCTGCTTCGCGGTCTTCGAGGGGGCCAGGTTCTACAGCGCCTCCCAGTCGCTGTTCTTCGCGACCGCCGAAGGCCGCACGCTCGGCACCTCGCGCGCGATCAGCGCCGTCGTCCGCGACATCACCCGAGCCCGGGTGACCGTCGTCGGGAAGCCGGCCCTGCAGGCCCTCCAGGCGGCGGCGCGCCACCTCTCCGTCCCAGCCGCGGAGGTCGCCGTGGTCGGTGACGATCCCGAACTGGAGGTGCCGATGGCCCACAAGGGCGGGGCACTCGCCGTCGCGGTGCACACCGGGATCGGACACGCGGAGTCGTTCACGGACCTGCCCGAGGACGTACGACCCCACCTGGACCTGCCGGACGTGGGCGTCCTGGCCGACCTCCTCAGATGATGCCAGGGGTCTGAGGGCAGGGGGGCGTCAGGTGCGGTGGCGCGGGTAGACGACGCTCGTGCGCCTGCCCGGTCCCACGGACCTCCTCGACCTGCCCTGGACGCTCGCCGACTCCGTCCGCAGCCTCAGCGCGGCACTGCCGCGCGCCGAGACGCTGCTGCCCCTGGCCGACGACGTCCTGCGCCGCACCCGCTCCCTGCTCGACGGCGCCGGGCCCGCGCTGGCCCGGGCGGCGGCGGTGGGTCCCGAGGCGTTCGAGGTGGCGGCCGACGTCGTGCGGCGCGTCGCCGCGGTCGCGACGCCGGAGCGGGTCGCGACCCTGGGCGCGCTCGTCGACCGGCTCGACGCCGCGCTGGCGCCGGAGCGGGTCGAGGCGGTCACCCGCGCCGTGGACACGCTGCGGTCGCGCGCCGACGTCGTGCCACGCGTCCTCGACGCCGTCGACGGCCTGCTGTCCTCGGGCCGGCTGGACCGGCTCGCCGACGGGCTCGACCGGCTGCTGGCCGCCGACCTGCTGCCCCGCGTCGACCGGTTGCTGGACCACCTGGCCGACGAGCGCGTGGAGCGCGCTCTCGACCTGGCCGGGGACGACCGGGTCGTGCGGGCCCTCGAGCTCGTCACCGGCGACCGGGTCGACCGGACCCTCGACGTCCTCACCGACGAACGGGTCGACCGGACCCTGGACCTGCTGACCGGCGACCGGGTCCAGCAGGCCCTCGACCTGGCCGCCGACGAGCGCGTGCGCACGCTGCTGGACCTCGCGGCCGACGAGCGCGTCCTGCGTCTGCTGGGCCGGCTCGACGCCCTGCTCGCCGCCGACCGCGTCCCGCGCCTGGTGGACCGGGCCGGTGCCCTGCTCGACGACGAGCGGCTGTCGCGGGTCGGCACCCGGCTGGACCGGATGCTGTCCGACGAGAACCTCGACCGCACCGAGGAACTGCTCGGGAGCGGGCAGCCGGCCGCGGCCCTCGGCCTGCTGACCCGGCTCGACCGCGAGCTCACCGACGACGCGGCCCGCGCACTGGGCACGCTGCTCGAGCGCCTGCCCGCGTTGCTCAGCGAGGAGAGGGTCGCCGCCCTGGCCGCGCTCACCGACCAGGTGCCGCGGCTGCTGGGCGGACTGGAATCCGGCTCCCTCCCGCGCACCGCCGACCTGGGGCGGGTGCCGACCGACCTGCACGCGATACTCGAGCTCATCGACGACCTCCACCAGGTGGTGTCGGGTCTGCCCGGCGCCGGACGCGCCCGAGACCGCGGTGACGACCCGCACCCGCAGGTCGAGGACCCGCGGCCGCCCGACGACGGCGGGCCCAACCGGGAGGCGCAGTCGCCCCGGACACCGACGGAGGGCCACAGCTCGTCGTACGCGGAGGGCTGACCTCGCGCGGTCGTGCACCGGGCCCGCCGTCGACGCGTGAGGCTCAGGGACCGTCGACGAGCGGGCCGGATCCGCGGGTGAGCCGCAGCAGGAGATCCCGGGTGGTCGCGAGCTCCGCGGCGCCCAGCGGCCCCTCGAACAGCGGGGCGATGGAGACGCCGTCGCAGGCCCGCATCACGACGAGGATGCGCTGTGGGTCGACGCCGTCCTCGGCGAGGGTCTCGTTCCAGCGCCGGTAGCGCTCCTGCGACCGGCGGGTCAGCTCGGGGAACGAGCTCAGGGTGGCCATGACCGTCGTCTGCTCGACGGCGTCGTGGCCGCCGCCTCGCTCCAGCTCGTCGAAGGTGGCTCGCACGTACGCGCGCAGCAGTCGACCGGGCTCGGTGTCGTCCGGGTCGAGCCGGTCCCGGACGGCCCGGTCGAACTGCTCGAAGAGGTCGTCGGTGAGGGCGGTGAGCAACTCGTCCTTCGTCCGGAAGTGGTGCAGCAGGCCCCCCTTGGACACGCCGGCCTCCCGGGCGACGACCTCGAGGCTGACGCCGGGCCCGTGGGCGAGCACCGACCGCGCGGCCGCATCCAGCAACGCCCGGCGCGTGCGCCCCGCATCCCGCACCTGACCCGGCACCGCGCCTCCCTCTCCACGCCCGCAGTGAGCCTAAGCCCGTTGCTAACCGACCGTCCGGACGGTACGTTATCTCGACGTGAGCACTGCCGTCGCCGCCTCCGACCCCGCCCCGACCCGCCCGGAGGAGATCCGCTCCGCCGGGCCGCGGGAGTGGGCGGCCGTGGCCGTGCTGGTCCTGGCGGTGGTGCTCCTGTCGGTGGACAGCACGGTGCTGTCGCTGGCCGTCCCCGCGCTGACCGCCGACCTGCGGCCGTCGGCCGGGGAGCTGCTGTGGATCGGTGACGTCTACGGCTTCGCGCTGGCCGGCCTGCTCGTGCTCATGGGGGGCCTGGCCGACCGGTACGGCCGCAAGCGCGTCCTGCTGCTGGGTACCGCGGCGTTCGGGCTGGCCTCGGGCGTCGCCGCCGTCGCGGCCGACCCCGCGACGTTGATCGCGGCGCGGGCGGCCCAGGGCGTTGCGGGGGCCACGCTCATGCCCTCGACCCTGTCGCTGATCCGCAACCTCTTCCCCGACCCGCGCCAGCGGACCCGGGCCATCGCGCTGTGGAGCGCGGCCGCCTCCGGCGGGGCGGTGCTCGGCCCACTGGTCGGCGGCGCGTTGCTGCAGTCCTTCTGGTGGGGGGCGGTCTTCCTGGTCAACCTGCCGGTGGTGGTCGTGCTGCTCGTCGCGGGCTGGTTCCTGCTCCCGGAGTCCCGCGCGCCGCGGTCGGGGCGGCTGGACGTCGTCGGCGCGCTGCAGTCGATCGTCGCGGTCCTCGGCGTGGTGTACGCGGTCAAGGAGGTCATCGGCCACGGGCCGACCGCGGCGGCGGCCGGGACGGCGACGGCCGGGGTCGCGGCCGCGATCCTGTTCGTCCGTCGGCAGCGGCGGATCGCCCATCCGCTCGTCGACATCCGGCTGTTCGCCAACCGGGCCTTCTCCGGCGCCCTCGCCAGTCAGCTGGTCGCCCTGCTCGCGCTGACCGGCCTGCTGTTCTTCTTCTCCCAGTACCTGCAGCTGGTGCGGGGTCACTCGCCGCTGGAGGCCGGCCTGCGCGAGCTGCCACTGATGCTGGCCTCGCTGGCCGTCGTCGCAGTCGTCGGGCCGCTGGTCGCCCGCCTGGGCCTGGGCCGGGCCATCGGCCTCGGGCTGGCCGTCGCCGCGGTCGGCATGTTGGCGCTGGCCGGCGCCGAGGCGCTGTCCGGGTACGCCTGGCTGGCCGTGGCGTTGGTGGTGCTGGGCTGCGGCTTCGGGCTGGCGTTCACGCTCAGCACCGACGCGGCGGTGAGCGCGGTCGAGCCGCGCCGGGCGGGGACCGCCTCGGCCCTGTCCGAGACCTCCTACGAGCTGGGCGCCGCCCTGGGGATCGCGCTGCTCGGCTCGTTGCAGGTCGTCCTGTACCGCAGTGCCCTGCCCCGCGACGCGGGCCCCGGGGTCCGGGAGTCGCTGGCCCGGGCGACCCAGGACGGGGCCGGGGAGGGCGTGCTCGCGGTCGCACGCGAGGCGTTCACCTGGGCCATGCAGGGCACCGCCGTCACCGCCGCCGTCCTCCTCGTCGTCGCTGCCGTCACCGCCTGGGTCGTCATCCCCTCCACGAGGACGCGCGGCGCCCACGGCCACTGACCGCCCGTCGGTGCCGACAGTGCCGGATCGGCGCGAGGGCGGCGACGGCACCGCCGTTCCGGCACTCGTGGCAGCAGCCGTCTCGCCATAGCGTCCGGGAACCGGCCTGTGCCCGCCCTGCTCCTGTGACGGGTCGTCGAGGCCCGACCACCGAGAGGACTCCCGTGACGATCGCACCAGCGCGTCCGTCGGAAGCCGCCGTGCTCGAGTCCGTCCCCACCGGACTGTTCATCGGCGGAGCCTGGCGGCCCGCCTCCGACGGGGCGACGTTCGACGTCCTCGACCCCGCGACGGGTCAGGTACTGCGGACGATCGCCTCGGCGAGCGTCGACGACGGCCTCGCGGCGCTGGACGCCGCGGCGGCCGCTCAGGCCGAGTGGGGCGCGACCGCCCCCCGGGTGCGCAGCGAGATCCTGCGACGGGCCTGGGAGCTCCTGCAGTCGCGGCGCGACGAGGTCGCGCTGCTCATGACGCTGGAGATGGGCAAGCCGCTGGCCGAGGCGCTCGGCGAGGTGGCCTACGGCGGTGAGTTCCTGCGCTGGTTCAGCGAGGAGGCCGTGCGCGTCTCCGGCCGGTACGGGTCCAACCCGGAGGGAACCGGCCGGATGGTGGTCTCACACCACCCCGTCGGGCCGTGCTTCCTCATCACGCCGTGGAACTTCCCGCTGGCGATGGCGACCCGGAAGATCGCTCCGGCCGTGGCGGCGGGGTGCACCGTGGTGGTCAAGCCGGCCGAGCTGACGCCGCTCACGACCCTGCTGTTCACCCGGGTCCTCGAGGAGGCCGGGCTGCCGGCCGGGGTCGTCAACGTCATCCCCACGTCGTCGGCACGGGAGGTCAGTGCGCCGATCATCGCCGATCCCCGCCTGCGCAAGCTGTCGTTCACCGGCTCGACGGAGGTCGGCCGGGCCCTGCTCAAGCAGGCGGCCGACAACGTGCTGCGGACGTCGATGGAGCTGGGCGGGAACGCGCCGTTCGTCGTCTTCGCGGACGCCGACCTGGACGCCGCCGTGGAGGGTGCGCTGGCCGCGAAGTTCCGCAACTCCGGTGAGGCCTGCACCGCCGCGAACCGCTTCCTCGTCCACCGGGACGTGGCCGACGAGTTCGCTCAGCGGGTGTCCGCCCGCGTCGCCGCGATGCGGGTGGGACGGGGCACCGAGGACGGCGTGGACGTCGGCCCGCTGATCGACCAGGCCGCGGTCGACAGGGCCCGGGCCCTGGTGGAGGACGCCGTGTCCCGCGGGGCGACCCTGCACACCGGAGGGTCGGCCGTCGAGGGGCCCGGCACCTTCTTCCAGCCCACCGTCGTCTCCGGGGTCCGCGAGGGCAGCGACCTCCTCGCGACCGAGATCTTCGGACCGGTCCTGTCGATCGTCCCCTTCACCGACGAGGACGAGGCCGTGTACCTGGCCAACGACACCCCGTACGGCCTCGTGGCCTACGTCTGGACGCGCGACCTCGCCCGCGGTCAGCGGATGATCGAGCGCCTCGAGACCGGCATGCTCGGGCTGAACGCCGGCGTGATCTCCAACGCCGCCGCGCCGTTCGGAGGCGTCAAACAGTCCGGGCTCGGCCGCGAGGGCGGCGTGGAGGGGATCCACGAGTACCTCACCACCAAGTACACGATGACCCCGGACCCGAGCCGATGACCGGCACAGCCGTCGTCCACCCGTCTCCGCAGTCGACCACGGAAGGCACGTCCCGGACCGTCATGGAACACCTCGAGCGGAACGTCGCCGTCATCGGCGCGGGCGTCACCGGACTCACCGCCGCCACCCGTCTCGCCGCCGCGGGCAAGACCGTCGTCGTCCTCGAAGCCCGCGAGCGCGTCGGCGGACGGCTGTGGACCGAGGTGGTCGACGGCCAGCTGCGCGAGATCGGCGGCCAGTGGGTGTCGCCCGACCAGACCGCTCTCCTCGAGACGCTCGACGAGCTCGGTCTGGAGACCTACTCCCGCTACCGGGACGGCGAGAGCCTCTACATCACCCGGGACGGGGAGCTGCGCCGGTTCACCGGCGACATCTTCCCCGCGGGGGAGCGGACCGAGAAGGAGATCTCCCGGCTCGTCGACGTCCTGGACGGCCTGACCGCCGAGGTGGACCCGGCGGCGCCGTGGGCGCACCCTCGGGCCCAGGAGCTCGACCGGATCTCGTTCCGCGGCTGGCTCGAGCAGCAGACCGACGACGACGAGGCCCGTGAGAACGTCGCGCTCTTCGTCGCCGAGGCCATGCTCACCAAGCCGGCGCACACGTTCTCGCTGTTGCAGGCCCTCCTCATGGCCGCGAGTGCCGGGGGCTTCAGCAACCTGGTCGACGCCGACTTCATCCTCGACAAGCGCGTGGTGGGCGGCCTCCAGCAGGTGCCGCTCCGCCTGGCCGAGGAGCTGGCGGCCGGCTCCGTCCGGCTCGGCACCCCGGTGCGGACGATCGAGTGGGACGAGTCCGGTGCCACGGTCACGGGCGCGGACATCGCGGTGCGGGCACGGCACGTGGTGGTCGCGGTCCCGCCGAACCTCTACGACCGCATCCAGTACGTCCCGGCGCTGCCGCGGCTGCGCCAGCAGCTGCACCAGCACCAGTCGCTCGGCCTGGTGATCAAGGTCCACGCGACCTACGAGACGCCCTTCTGGCGCGCGGGCGGCCTGTCGGGCACCGCGTTCAGCCCGTACCAGCTGGTGCACGAGGCGTACGACAACACCAACCACGGGGAGAGCCGGGGCACCCTGGTCGGCTTCGTCGCCGCGGAGCAGGCCGACGCGCTGCTCCGGCTGAGCGCGGAGGAGCGCCGGGCCCGGATCCTCGAGTCCCTGGCGGCCTACTTCGGGCCGGAGGCCCGTCGTCCGGTCACCTACTACGAGAGCGACTGGGCGGCCGAGGAGTGGACGCGGGGCGCCTATGCCTCGAGCTTCGCCCTGGGCGGTCTCACCCGCTACGGCGCGCTTCAGCTCCAGCCCGTGGGTCCGATCCGGTTCGGGTCGAGCGACCTGGCCGGCCTGGGTTACCAGCACGTCGACGGCGGCATCCGGGTGGGCCGGCGACTCGCCGACGACATCATCGCAGCCGGCACGTGACGAGGAGAGACCCCATGCCTGCCTACGCAGTCACCAACCCGGCCACCGGGGAGACCGTCCGCACCTACCCGGCCATCTCCGAGGCCGACCTGGACGGAGCGATCGCCGAGGCCTCCGCCGCGTACACGTCGTGGAGCCGCGCCACGACCCCGGCCGAGCGGGCGGAGCTCGTGCGCAGGGTGGGTGCCCTGCTCACCGAGCGCAGCCAGGAGCTGGCCGAGATCGCGGTGCGGGAGATGGGCAAGCCCATCGCGCAGGCCGTCGGCGAGGTGGAGTTCGCGGCCGAGATCTTCCGGTACTACGCCGACGAGGGACCCCACCACCTGGGCGACGAGCCGATCGACGTCGAGTCCGGGTCCGCCGTGGTCCGCAAGGAGGGACTCGGCGTCCTGCTCGGCGTCATGCCCTGGAACTTCCCCTACTACCAGGTCGCGCGCTTCGCCGGGCCCAACATCGTGGCGGGGAACACCATCCTGCTCAAGCACGCGCCGCAGTGCCCCGAGTCCTCGTCCGCCCTCGAGGAGATCTTCCGTGCCGCCGCGACGGAGCTCGGCGTCCCGACCGGCGTCTACCGCAACATCCTCGCCACCGACGAGCAGGTCGCCGCCGTGATCGCCGACCCGCGCGTCCAGGGCGTCTCCGTCACCGGCTCGGAGCGGGCGGGCTCGGCGGTCGCCGAGGTCGCCGGCCGCAACCTCACGAAGGTCGTGCTGGAGCTCGGCGGCTCCGATCCGTTCATCCTCCTGTCCACGGACGACCTCGACGCCGCCGTGACCGACGCGGTCAACGCCCGGCTCGACAACAACGGTCAGTCCTGCAACGCCGCCAAGCGCTTCATCGTGACCGCCGACCTCTACGACCGGTTCGCCGAGAGGTTCACCGGCGCCCTCGGCGCGGTCACGCCTGCGGACCCCACCGACGAGAGCACGACGCTGGGACCGCTGTCGTCCGACACGGCCAGCGAGCGGTTGCAGGAGCAGCTCGACCGCGCGGTGGAGCAGGGGGCCACCGTGCTGGCGCGCGGCGAGCGGCGGGGCAACTTCTTCCCGCCCGCGGTGCTCGCTGACATCACCCCCGAGATGGACGCCTACCGGCAGGAGTTCTTCGGTCCGGTGGCCATGCTGTTCCGGGCCGAGGACGAGGACGACGCCGTCCGGCTCGCCAACGACACGCCGTTCGGCCTCGGCTCCTACCTCTACACCACGGACCCCGACCAGGCCGACCGCGTCGTCGACCGGATCGATGCCGGGATGGTGTGGGTGAACCTGGTGCTGGGCGACGCCGCCGAGCTGCCGTTCGGGGGCACCAAGCGTTCCGGGTTCGGTCGCGAACTGGGCCGCTACGCCCTCGACGAGTTCGTGAACCGCAAGCTCGTCCGGAAGGCGTGACGCCGGCACCGAGCAGTCGCTGAGCCCCGCACCACCCGACCCGGGCGGTGCGGGGCTCAGCCGTGTCAGGGAGTGCGGGGCGGGCGGGTGCGGCGGGTGCAGGTCCCCTCGAACGCGGTCGCGAGCAGCAGCAGCGCCGTGTCGTCGTGGGCCCGCCCGGCGAAGGTGAGTCCCACCGGCATGCCGATGTCGGCCATCGTCCCCATCGGCACCGTGACGGTGGGGATGCCCAGGTGCCGGATGACCAGGTTGCCGTTCGCCACCCACACGCCGTTGCGCCAGGCCAGATCCGCGGATGTGCTGGTGCGGTCCGCGTCGGCCGGCCCGACGTCGGCCACCGCGGGGAAGACGACCGCGTCCAGCGACAGCTCGTCCATCCACGCCTCGAGGTCGACGCGACGTGTCTCCTCGAGCCCCCGGACGCCGTCGGCCAGCTCCGGCATGTCGGCCCAGGTGGCCCCGGGGTGCTCGCGCACCCAGTCGGGATACCGCGCGATGTCGTCGTCGAAGCCGGTGTAGCGGTGGGGGAGCGCACCCTCGGGGTGCGGGGAGATCCTCGCCCCGTCGACGTCGGCCAGGCTGCTCAGGGCAGGGTCGCCGTTGGCACGCAGGAACTCCTCCCACGCCCACGCGGAGAGGTCACCGATCTCGCGGCGCAGGAACGCCGGCGACACCAGGCCGCGGGTGGCGACGGTCGGCATGCCCGGACGGTCCCGCTCGTACCTCGAGACCACGGGGAAGTCGACGTCGACCACGGTCGCACCGGCCGCCTCCAGGTCGCGGCGGGCCGACTCCCACAGGGCCATCACCGACGGACGCGTCTGGATCCGCCGGCCCGTCGGGCCGCCGATCCCGCCGTCCTCGGCCGTGCCGGCCTCCGGGTCGGCGTTGACGTACATGCGCGGTATCCCGAGGCGTCGCCCGGCCAGCGCACCCGCGCCGACCTCGGACAGCGCCACGAAGGACTCCGGCCGCACCTCCGAGGGGCGGGGGATCGGCACCCACCGCTGGGTGCGCCAGAAGTCGCCCCGGGTCTCGTCGTCGTCCGCCACGACGACGTCGAGCACCTCGAGCAGGTCGGCCATGGTGCGGGTGTGCGGCACGACGACGTCCATGGTCGGCACGAGCGGCCAGTTGCCGCGCACCGAGATGACTCCGCGCGACGGGGTGTAGGCGCACAGGCCGCTGTTGCTGGCGGGTCCGCGCCCGCTCGACCAGGTCTCCTCGGCGAGCCCGAAGGCGGCGAAGCTCGCCGCGGTCGCGGTGCCCGATCCGTTGGACGACCCGGAGGCGAACGGAGCTGCGAGGTAGTCGGCGTTGTAGGGGCTCTCGGCGCGGCCGTACAGACCGCGCTGCATGCCCCCGTTGGCCATCGGGGGCATGTTGGTCAGCCCGAGGCAGACGGCTCCGCCGGCGCGGAGGCGCTCGATGGCGAACGCGTCGCGCTGGGCGACCAGATCGGCGAAGGCGGGACTGCCGGCCGCCGCGGTCAGACCCCTGACCAGATAGCTGTCCTTGGCGGTGTACGGGATGCCGTCCAGCGGGCCGAGGGTCTGCCCGCGGGCACGACGCGCATCGGATGCCGCTGCCTCGGCGCGAGCACTCGGGTTGCGCACGACGACGGCGTTGAGCGCCGTGGGGGAGGAGGGCGGGTCGTAGGCCTCGATGCGGGCGAGGTAGGCGTCGACCAGCTCGACGGCGGTCGTGCGGCCCGCCTCGAGCGCGGCACGCAGTGCGGCGATGGGTGTCTCGACGACGTCGATCACGCGGACACCCGGGGCTGCTGCTGCGTGATGCAGTGGATCCCACCGCCGCGGGCGAACAGCTCCCGGGCGTCGACCGTGACGACCTCGCGGCCCGGGTAGGCCTCCGCCAGGATCGAGCGGGCCCGCACGTCGGCCCGCTCCTCGCCGAATCCGCAGGCGACGACCCCGCCGTCGACCACCAGGTGGTTCACGTAACTCCAGTCGACGTACCCGTCGTCGTCCTCCAGCGTCGCCGGAGCGGGGAGGTCGACGATCTCGAGGGGTCGACCGGCCGCGTCCGTCTCGTCGGCCAGCAGGCCCCGGAGCTCCTTCATCACGGCGGAGTCGGGGTGTCCGGCATCGGGCTGCGCGTGCAGGAGCAGCCGGCCGGGCGAGGGGAAGGTGGCGACGATGTCGACGTGCCCCTTGGTGCCGAACTCCGCGTAGTCGCGGGTCAGGCCCCGGGGGAGCCACACGGCGTGCCGGGCGCCGAGGGTGCGCGCCATCTCCGCCTCGACCTGCGCGCGGTCGAGGTGGGGGTTGCGCCGGGGGTCGAGCTGCACGGTCTCGGTCAGCAGCACGGTGCCGTCGCCGTCCACGTGGATGCCGCCGCCCTCGTTCACCAGGGCCGAGCTGACCACCTCGGCTCCGACGTGCGTGGCGACGGCGCGGGCGATCCCCGCCGAGAGCCGCCACTCGGCCCAGTCGGGCGCGCCCCACCCGTTGAAGACCCAGTCCACGGCTCCGAGGACCCCGGGGCGCTCGTCGTCCACGACGAACGTCGGGCCCACGTCGCGCATCCAGAACTCGTCGAGCGGGGCCTCGACGATCTCGACCTCGGCGCCGAGCATCCGTCGCGCCCGGTCGCGCTCGCTCGGGTCGACGACCATGGTGACCGGCTCGAAGGCCGCGATGGCGTGGGCGACCGCGGTCCAGGCGGCATATCCCGCCTCGCGGTGCACGTCCGAGGCGCCCAGCGTGTAGCCCTCGCGCGGAAAGGCCATCCAGGTCCGGTCGTGCGGATCGCCTTCGAGGGGCATGCGCCACATGGTCGTTCCTCTTCTCGATCGGAGCGGGGTCAGGCGGCGGTCTGCCGGAGGCGGTCCAGCTCGCCGACGACGGTGGCGAGGACCGCGACCGCCTCGCCGCGGGTGGAGAGGGCCGTGGTCCGGACGGCGGCGAACCGGGCCACCGCGGCGCCGTGCTGTGCCACCAGGTCGTCGGTGGTCCGGCCGGCCAGCAGCAGTCCGGTGACCAGCGAGCGGGCGTGCTGGTCGAGCTGTTCCCGCAGCGCCGACTTCGCCGCCAGCGTCCACGAGGAGTCGCCCGGGCGATCGGCGGCGATCCCGCGCACGTCGGGCAGGCCGAGCCGCTCGCCGAGCGCGGAGTGGGTGCGCAGGACCGCTCCGACCGGTGCCCCGGTGGTGTGCACGACCGAGGCGAGGTCGATCACCTCGGCCCGGCGGCCGAGGGCGGTGAGGCCGTCGGCCAGCTGCCCGGAGGCTCCGGCGGCGAGGAGCTCCTCCCGCGGGGACAGGTCAGCCGCCCCCCGGGTGAGGCCGCCGTCGTCCACGAGGTCCTCCAGCGGCCCCACCGCGGCGCTCAGCTCCGCCGGGTCCCGGTGGCGGTGCAGCAGCCGGTCGGCCACGCGCTCGGTGACCTGCTGGACCTCCCTCAGTGCGAGCCGTTCGACCGCCGGTGGCACGTCCTCGTCGAGCAGTGCCCACACCTCGTCCAGCCCCAGGATCTGCTCGGCGGCGGCGAACGCGCGTGCGGCGACGGGGGTGCCCACCCCGTGCCGCTCCTCCAGCCGGCGCAGGAAGCCCGGCCCGACCCGGTTGAGCAGGTCGTTGGCGAGCTGCGTCGCGGTGATCTCGCGGGCCAGCGGATGGCTCGCGATGCGGTCGGGCCAGCGCTCCCGCACCGCCCGCGGGAAGTACCGCCCGAGGACGGCGCCCAGCGCCGGGTCGTCGGGGACGTCGCTGCCCAGCAGTTCCTCGCGCACCAGGTTCTTCGAGTAGGCGAGCAGCACCGCGGCCTCGGGGCGGGTGAGCCCGCCTCCGGCGGCGCGCAGCCGCTCGATGTCGGCCTCCGACGGGAGGTGCTCGAGGCCGCGGTCGAGGCCGGCCTGGTGCTCGAGGTCGCGGATCAGCGCGGCGTGCCGGTCGAGCAGGAACGGGGCCTGGTCCGCGCAGACGGTCAGCGCGCGGACCTGGTGGGCGCTGTCGGCGAGCACCGCGGCGGCCACCTCGTCGGTGAGCTCCCGGAGCAGCGCGTCGCGCTCGGCGCCGGTGAGGTCGCCGTCGCGCACCGGCCCGGCCAGCAGGATCTTCAGGTTGACCTCGCGGTCGGAGGTGTCCACCCCGGCGGCGTTGTCGATGAAGTCGGTGTGCAGCCGCACGCCGGCCCGGGCAGCGGCCACGCGGGCGCGTTGCGTCAGCCCGAGGTTGCCGCCCTCGCCGATGACCCGGCAGCGCAGCGCGCCGGCGGGGACGCGGACCCGGTCGTTGGCCCGGTCGCGGACGTCGGCGTCGGTCTCGTCGTCGGCGCGGACGTAGGTGCCGATGCCGCCGTTCCACAGCAGGTCGACCGGCGCGCAGAGGATCGCCTGCACGATCTCGTCCGGGGTCAGCTCGGTCGCCGCCACGTCCAGGCGCCGGCGCACCTCGGGCGAGAGCGGCACCGACTTGGCGTCGCGCCGGTGGATCCCGCCGCCGGGGGACAGCGCGGCGCGGTCGTAGTCGGCCCAGCTCGAGCCGGGGAGGGCGGCCAGCCGCCGGCGCTCCGCGAACGAGGCGGCCGGGTCGGGCTCGGGGTCGAGGAAGACGTGCCGGTGGTCGAAGGCGGCGACCAGGTGCAGCCGGTCGGAGAGCAGCACGCCGTTGCCGAACACGTCCCCGGACATGTCCCCGATCCCGACCGCGGTCACCGCGTCCGCGTCGACGTCCCGTCCCAGCTCGCGCAGGTGGCGACGCACCGACACCCACGCGCCCCGGGCGGTGATGCCCATGGCCTTGTGGTCGTAGCCGGCGGAGCCGCCCGAGGCGAAGGCGTCGCCGAGCCAGAACCCGCGCTCGACGGCGAGCGCGTTGGCGATGTCGGAGAAGGTCGCCGTGCCCTTGTCCGCCGCGACCACGAGGTAGGGGTCGTCGCCGTCGAGCACGACTATGCGCGCCGGGTGCACGACCCGCCCGTCGACCCGGTTGTCGGTGATGTCGAGCAGCCCCGAGACGAACGAGCGGTAGGCGCGCTCGACGGTCTCCTGTGCCGCTGCGCGGTCGTGCCCGCGCAGGTCGTCGCGCACGACGAACGCGCCCTTGGCCCCGGCCGGGACGATGACCGCGTTCTTGACCAGCTGGGCCTTGAGCAGGCCGAGCACCTCGGCGCGGAAGTCCTCCGGACGGTCCGACCAGCGGATGCCGCCGCGCGCGACGGCCCCGCCGCGCAGGTGCAGGCCCTCGACGGTCGGGGAGTGCACGAAGGTCTCCACCTCCGGCCGCGGAGCGGGGAGGAAGGACAGCCGCGGCGACGCGATCTTCAGCGCCAGCTGCGCGGGAGGGCGACCCGACGGGTCCTGGAAGGCGTTGGTGCGGACGACGGCGTCGAGGACGTCGCGCAGCCCCCGCAGGATGCGGTCCTCGTCGAGGCTCGTCGTCGCCTCGAGAAGGGCGTCGAGCTCCGCGCCGGCCGCGGCGGCACCGGCCGGGTCGAGACGGTCGGGGTCGTGGCGCAGGGTGAACCGCCGCACCAGCGCCCGGCAGACGTGCGGCGCGCCGAGCACCGTCTGCTCGATGTAGCCGAGCGACAGCCCCGTGCCGGTCTGCGCCAGGAACCGGCCGGCCGCACGCAGCACGGTCACCTGCAGGACGGGCAGCCCCTCGGTGACGGACAGCCGGGCGAGCCCGTCCAGCTCCGTCTCACCCGCCCACGCCGCGGCGAGCGCCTGGTCGAGCGCGGCGAGCGCGGGCTCGCTGGCCACACCCGCGGGCAGCACGAGGTCCAGGCCGGTCGCCGTCGTGCCCTCGTCCGGCAGGGGCCGGGCGTCCGCGACGCGGACACCGAGGCGCTCGAAGACCGGGACGACGTCGGCGAGCAGCGGGCGGCTGCGCGGCCACTCGACGACCGCGCCGACGAACGGGCCCGAGGCGGCCGGAGCAGGCCGCAGCCGGACGCGGTCGCAGACCGGCGCGGCGGTCATGCGAGTGCGCCGAACGCGGCGTCGATCACGTCGAGGGCTTCGGTCAGGAGGTCCTGGCCGATGACCAGCGGCGGCAGGAAGCGCAGCACGTTGCCGTAGGTGCCGGCGGTGAGGACGACGACTCCCTCGGCGTGGCAGTGCCTGGCCACGGCGGCCGTGAGGGCCGGGTCGGGCTCGCTGGTGCCCGGCTCCACCAGCTCCACCGCGATCATCGCGCCGCGGCCGCGGACGTCGCCGATGGCCGGGTGCCTCTCCTGCAGGGCGCGCAGCCGACGCAGCATCGTGTCGCCGATGGCCCGGGCCGCGCCGGTGAGGTCGAGCTCCCGCATCGTCTCGATGGAGGCCAGGGCGGCCGCACAGGCCAGCGGGTTGCCGCCGTAGGTGCCGCCGAGCCCGCCGGTGTGGACGCTGTCCATCAGCTCGGCGCGGCCGGTGACGGCGGCGAGCGGCAGACCGCCGGCCATGCCCTTGGCCAGGGTCACCAGGTCCGGGACGAGACCCTCGTCGTCGCTGGCGAACCAGTCGCCGGTGCGGCAGAACCCCGTCTGCACCTCGTCGGCGATGAACACCGCGCCGGCCTGTCGCGCCCAGTCGGCGACGGCGGGCAGGAAGCCCGGGGCCGGGACGACGAACCCGCCCTCGCCCTGGATCGGCTCGATGAGGACCGCAGCCACGTTCGCTGCGCCCACCTGGGTCTCGATCTGCCGGATCGCGCGGGCCGCCGCGTCGGCGCCGGTCAGTCCGGCCGGGTCGCGGAACGGATAGCTCATCGGCACGCGGTAGACCTCCGGCGCGAAGGGGCCGAACCCGTGCTTGTAGGGCATGTTCTTGGCCGTCAGGGCCATCGTGAGGTTGGTGCGGCCGTGGTAGGCGTGGTCGAAGACGACGACCGCCGACCGGCCGGTCGCGACGCGGGCGATCTTCACCGCGTTCTCGACGGCCTCGGAGCCCGAGTTGAACAGCGCCGACCGCTTGTCGTGGTCGCCTGGGGTGACGCGGGCCAGTTCCTCGCACACGGCGACGTAGCCCTCATAGGGCGTGACCATGAAGCAGGTGTGCGTGAACGCGGCCACCTGCTCCTGGACGGCGGCGACCACCCGCGGCGCGGCATTGCCGACGTTGACCACCGCGATACCCGCGCCCAGGTCGATGAGCGAGTTGCCGTCGACGTCCACGACGACACCGCCGCCGGCCCGCTCGACGAACACCGGCAGGGTGGTGCCCACACCCGCGGAGACGGTGGCCGCACGGCGCGCCATGAGGTCCCGCGATCGCGGTCCGGGCACCTCGGTGACCAGCCGGCGCTCCTGAACGGGCGCCGACGTCGGGGTGAGCAGGTCGGTCACGGGGGGGCTCCTCGTCCGGAGGGGGCGGTCGACGACCACGAGTCTGGGAGGTGGAGGCCGCCGCGGGTACTGTCGGGATCGGCGCTTCGAGCCCCTCCGGATGTCCACTCCGGCACCGGAGCGCGTTCGTGTGCCGGGAGGTGCCGTGCCGGTCTCCGTTGCCGACCTGCTCGGGAAGTCGCAGCTCGGCCTGCGCCTGCTCACCAGGGACGCGTCCGTCGACCGGCCGTTGTCGTGGGTGCACGTCAGCGAGCTCAGCGATCCCGCCCCGTTCCTGGAGGGCGGGGAGCTGCTGCTCACGACCGGCCTGGCACTCCGGGACGAGCTGCCCGCCGAGCCCTACGTGCGCCGCCTGGTGGACGCGGGAGTCGCCGCCCTGGGGTTCGGCACCGGACTCGGTCAGGACTCCGTCCTCCCCGAGCTCGTGCAGGCCGCCGAGGACGCAGGACTGCCGCTGCTCGACGTGCCGCGCGGAACACCGTTCATCGCGATCTCACGGGCGGTGTCGGCCGCCCTGGCGGCGGACGAGTACGCCGCGGTCGCCCGCACGGCCACCCTGCAGCAGGAGCTGACGCGCGCGGCCCTGGCCCGCGGGGGGACGGCGCCGCTCATGGAGCGGTTGGCCCGCTCGATCGGCGGCTGGGCGCTGCTGCTCGACCCGGTCGGCACCACACTCGAGGCGGCCCCGGCCGGGGCCGCGCGCGGGGCGCGGTCGCTGCAGGTCGAACTGGACCGGCTGCGCGGCATGCGGGCACCGGCCAGCGCTGCGCTGAGCGGGCCGGAGGAGACCATCCTCATCCAGTCCCTGGGCACGGGCTCGCGGACCAGGGGCTTCCTGGTGGTCGGTCGGTCCGGGGCGCTCCCGCCTGCCGAGCGGCACGTGGTCAACGCCGCCGCCCTCCTGCTGACCCTGCGCATGGAGCAGTCGCGCGGCCTCGACAGCGCCATGGCCGCACTGCGGGCCGCGCTGCTGCGCCTCCTGCTCGCCGGTGAGGACCGGACTGTGGCGACGGTCGTCGACGAACTCGGTCAGCAACTGCCGGCCGAGCCGCTCCTGGTCCTCCTCGTGCTGGGCAGCAGCGAACAGCGCGCTGCGGCGGTCGACGTGGCGGCCGACGCCGGGGTGCGCACTCGGGCGCCGATGTTCTCCGCGGAGCTCGACGGCACCCTCGTCCTGCTCACCTCCGCAGCCACGCCGCTGGCCGCCCAGCTCGGGGTGCTGCCGGAACGCGTCCGCGGTGCGGCGGTCGGGACCTCCCGTCCGGTCGGCTGGTCCGAGCTCGCCGACGGCGTCCGTCAGGCGCGGCAGGCGGCCGAGCACGCGCGCGGCCGGTCGGCCGGGGTCGTCTCCTTCGCCGACCTGGCTGCCCCTGGACTGGCCGCGGTGCTCGACCCGACCGCCATGCGAGCGTTCGCCGACTCGCTCCTCGCCCCCCTGGTCGCGGCTGACCGCACGGGTGCGGGTGATCTGGTCCACTCGCTCCGCGTCTGGCTGGCGCACCACGGGCAGTGGGAGCCGGCGGCCGCACAGCTGGGGATCCACCGGCACACGCTGCGCAAGCGGGTCCACCGGGCCGGCGAGATGCTCGGGCGGGACCTCGACCAGCCCGGAGCACGGGCCGAGCTCTGGATCGCGCTGCACCCGCCCCAGGGAGACTGAGAAGCCGGCCTCGTCGACGCTGCCGTCCCGGCGATCCGCTCAGGGCCCGACGCCGGTCGGCTGGGCAGCCAGCCGCTCGCGCATCCCCGCCAGCAGGGCGGAGAGGCCCAGGTCGAAGGCGGCGTCGGCGCGATCCTGGCCGCGCGGTCCCGCGTGCACGGCCGCGTCCAGCGCCGGCGTCCGGTCGCGCTCGCTGCGCCAGACGTCGGGCGGGGACGTGAGCTCCAGCGCGGCGCCGACGGCGTAGCAGTCGAGCGCGGTGACCCAGAGGATGACCTCGGAGTCGGGGAACCCGGCGGCGGACAGCAGGCCGGCGACCCGGTCGTAACCGCGGAGGGCCGCTCCGGCGGTCATCGTCTGCCCGATGAGCAGGGGGATCAGGTTGGGGTGCTCGGCCATGTGCCCCCGGTAGGAGCGCATCCACGAGGCGACCTCGTCGCCCCAGTCCGCTCCGTCGACCGAGGGCAGGTGCACGTTCGCGGCGAACCGCTCGCGGAGCAGTTCGATGATCTCCGCCCGCCCGGAGACGTGGTGGTAGATCGAGGAGGCGCTGGAGCCCAGCCGGCCGGCGAGCTCGCTCATCGTGAGCCGGCCGTGCTCGTCGACCAAGGCCAGGGCCGCATCGAGGATCGACTCGACGTCGAGGAGCCGGCGACGGCGCTGGACCACGGGACCTCCAGGTGCGGATCGGGCTGGTCTGCGGATTCTGCTCGGTGCTTGACGGTGAGGTGGCGCACACCCACACTAACCGAACGCCGTTCGGATAAGCCGACCGCCGGGCCGGGAGAGGACCCCCGATGACCGCACGACCCGACCACGTGGCGCCCGCCCCCTCCGCGGGCGACGGCCACCTCAAGCCGGGTGTCCTGGGCACCGGCAGCATCGTGTTCATGGTGGTGGCCGCGGCCGCCCCGCTGACGATCCTCGCGGGGATCGCGCCGCTGGCGATCCTGATCGGCGGGATCGGCGCGCCCGTGGCCTACCTGTTCGGCGGTCTCACCCTGGCGGTCTTCGCGGTGGCGTTCACCCGGATGACCGCGCACGTGGGCAGCGCCGGTGCCTTCTACGCCTACATCGCCAAGGGCCTCGGCCGGGCCTGGGGCCTGGCCGCCGCGATCCTGGCCCTGATGTCCTACAACGCCATCCAGATCGGGGTGTACGGCCTGCTCGCCGTGCAGACGCAGGCCACCCTGTCGGATCTGTTCGGCGTCACGGTGCCGTGGCCGGTGATCGCCCTGGTCGCCATCGCGCTCGTCTTCCTCGTCGGCTGGGCCGGCATCGACGTCGGGGCGAAGGTGCTCGGGGTGCTGCTGGTCCTGGAGACCGGCATCCTGCTGCTGCTGGCCTTCGCGGTCGTCTTCCAGGGTGGCGCCTCGGGCCTGGACGGCGCCTCGTTCACCCCGGACGCCGTGTTCAGCTCCGGCATGGGCGCGGCCCTCGGCTTCGCGTTCGCGGCGTTCATCGGGTTCGAGTCCACGGCGATCTACCGGCGCGAGGCGCGGGACCCCGCGCGCACGATCCCGCGGGCCACCTACATCGCGATCGTCGGCATGGCCGTGACCTACTGCTTCATCGTGTGGGCGGTCGTGCAGGCCTTCGGCAGCGACCGGGCGCAGGCCGCGGCCGGCGAGGACCCGGTGGGCATGTTCTTCACCGCGATCGCCACCTACGTCGGCCCGTGGGCCGCGACGCTGATGAGCGTGCTGATCGTCACCAGCGTGTACGCCGCGCAGCTGGCCTTCCACAACGCCATCAACCGCTACGCCTTCGCCCTGGCGCAGGACGGCGTCCTGCCCGCCCGGCTCACCGCGACCCACCGGCGGTTCCGCTCGCCGTACGTCGCCGGCATCGTGCAGACGATCCTCGCCGCGGTCGTGGTGCTCGCCTTCGCCGTGGCCGGTGCCGACCCGTACGCGCGCCTGCTGCTGTGGGTGAACGCCCCCGGGGCGATCGGCATCTTCCTCCTGATGTTCTTGACCGCCGTCGCCACCGTCGTGTACTTCGCCCGGCGCAACCCGGCGGCCAGCCGGCCGAGCACGATCGCCGCAGGGATCGGAAGCAGCGTCCTGCTGGGGGTCGCGCTCTACGTCGCCGTCGACAACATCGAGCTCAACACCGCGGCGTCGACCGGCGTCAACGCCGTCCTCATCGGCATCGTGCCGCTGACCCTCCTGATCGGGCTGGGCCTCGCCGTCTGGCTGCGCCGCAGCCGCCCGGCGACCTACGCCCGCATCGGCGAGGGCGAGGACACCGACGAGCAGGCCGCCGCCGACGCGACCCCCGCGGCCGCCCGGTGACCGCCGCGGACCTGGTCCTCGTCGCGGACACCGTCCACACGCTCACCGAGGCGGCCCGGCCGGTCCAGGCGGTCGCCATCGCCGAGGGCGTCGTCGCCGCCGTCGGCACCCGTGACGACGTCCGGGGCTGGCGCGGACCCCGGACCGAGGTGGTCGACCTCGGTGGCGCCGTGCTCACCCCCGGGCTGACCGACGGCCACATGCACCCGGTCATGGGTCTGCAGATGGCGGTCGACGTCGACCTCTCCGGGGCCCGCTCCCTCGACGACGTCCGGCGACTGCTCGCCGCCGCAGCAGTGGGGCGGGGGCCGGAGGACTGGGTGCAGGGCTGGGGCCTGGACCCGAACGTGTTCGGCGGTGCTCCGGTCACCAGCGCGCCGATCGAGGCAGCGGTGGGACGGCGTCCTGCGTTCCTCCGCCTCTTCGACGCCCACTCGGCGCTGGCCACCGAGCGGGCGCTGGCGATCGCCGGCGTCGACGGACCGCGGTCGTTCGACATGCGCTCGGAGGTGGTGTGCGACGACCGCGGCCGGCCCACCGGGCTGCTGCTCGAGGTCGGGGCGATGGACCTCGTGACGGCGCACGTGCCGCTCGACCCGGTGCCGGTGCGGGCCGCCCAGCTGCGCGAGCTCCTCAACGCGATGTCCGCCGCCGGGCTGACCGGCGGGCACGTCATGGACCTGCTGGGGGACAGCCGGCAGGTCGTCGCCGCGGCGGAGGGCGACGGCGAGCTACCCCTGCGGCTGCGCTTCGCCCCCTGGTGCCTGCCCGGCGTGGACGACGACGGGCTGGCCGAGCTGATCGACCTGCAGGGCCAGGGTGGGCGGCGCTGGTCGATCGGCGGGGTCAAGTTCATGGTCGACGGCACGATCGACAACGGCACGGCGTGGCTGGAGCACCCGGACGCGCTGGGGGAGTCGACCGAGAGCTTCTGGCCCGATCCCGAGGCCTACACCGCCGCCGTCCGGGCGCTGGCCGCCGCCGGCGTCCCCACCGCGACGCACGCCATCGGCGACGCCGCCGTCCGGCACGCCCTCGATGCCCTGGACGGCGTGCCCCGCGGGGTGGCGCCCCATCGGGTCGAGCACATCGAGACGCTGCCGACCCCGCTGATCGGCCGGTTCCTGCGGCAGGGGGTCGTGGCGAGCATGCAGCCGACGCACTGCACGCACTTCACGCGCGCGGACCACACCGACAACTGGTCGGCCCGGCTGGGCGACGAGCGGGCCGACCGCGCCTGGCGCTGCCGGGACCTCCGGGACGCCGGGGTGCCGGTCGTGCTGGGCTCCGACTGGCCGGTCGCCCCCTTCGACCCGCGCCGGGTCATGGCCGACGCGCAGCTGCGCCGCCCGGCGGGGGAGCCCGACGTCCCGCCGGTCCAGCCGCTCCAGGGCCTGACGCCGCTCATGGCGCTGCAGGGCTACACGACCCAGGCCGCCGACGTGGCGGGGGAGTCGGCCCGGGCGGGCCGGATCGCGGTCGGCAGGCGCGCCGACCTCACGGCCTTCGCCGTCGACCCCCTGCGGGCAGACCCCGACGAGCTCGCCGACGCTCCGATCGCGCTCACCGTCGTCGACGGCGCGATCGTGCACCGGGACACCGCCGGGGCCGGGTGACCCGCCTGGACCACCCTGCTCGTCCGCCGCTCGGGTCCGCCGTGCCGGATCGTCACGACCGCACCGGCCCGGTGTACAGAACGGCAGCTTGTCCTCCCTCACCTCGCATGGCTGGCTGCACCGTGACGCGTGGCACAGCGCCGCGTTCGCGGCCTGGGCATCCCGCCCTCGGCCGGGATGCCCGTGGAAAGGACCCTGCATGGCCCTCGACTCACCCGCGGCCCCTCCGACGGGCGACCTCCGGTCCAAGGGGTTGTCCAGGAACTCGGTCGGCCTGCTGGCCAGCGTGGTGCTCGGCGTCTCGAGCATCGCGCCGGTCTACGCCCTGACCGCCACGCTGGGTCCGACGGTGACCGAGGTGGGGCTGCAGATGCCGGCGGTGTTCCTCGCCGGGTTCCTGCCGATGCTGCTGGTCGCCTACGCCTACCGAGAGCTCAACCGGGTGGCGCCGGACTGCGGGACGTCGTTCACCTGGACGACGAAGGCCTTCAACCCCTACGTGGGCTGGCTGTGCGGCTGGGGGGCGCTGCTGGCCACGGTCATCGTGCTGTCCAACCTGGCCGGCGTCGCCGTCTCCTTCTTCTACCTCCTGCTCGGTGAGATCACCGGGTCGGAGTGGGTGGGGGCGCTGGGCGACGACCGGCTGGTCAACGTCCTCACCTGCGTCGGCTTCGTCGCGATCGCCACCTGGGTCACGTACCGGGGCATGGAGACGACCAAGCGCCTGCAGTACGTGCTGGTCGGCTTCCAGATGGCGGTCCTGGCGGTCTTCGCCGTCCTCGCCCTGGTGAGGTCCGGCTCCGCACCGGGCGGGATCCCCTTCGACGCCTCCTGGCTGGACCCGACGGCCGTCACCTCCTTCAGCGCGTTCACCGCCGGACTGTCCCTGTCGCTGTTCATCTACTGGGGCTGGGACACCTGCCTGACGGTGAACGAGGAGACCGAGGGCAGCGCCCGCACCCCGGGCCGCGCCGCCCTCCTCACCATGCTGGTCATCATCGTGACCTACGTCGGCGTGGCGATCGCCGTCCAGATGTACGCCGGCGTCGGCACCGAGGGCACCGGCCTCGGCAACCCCGACACCGGCGACAACGTCTTCGCCGCGCTCGCCGGTCCGGTCCTGGGCCCGGGCCTGGCCTTCCTCCTCTTCCTGGCCGTGGTGGCGAGCTCGGCGTCGTCCCTGCAGACGACGTTCCTGCCGACGACGCGCACCATGCTGGCGATGGCCGCCTACGGCGCTCTGCCCAGGAGGCTGGCGGTGGTCCACCCGCGCCACCTGGCCCCGTCCACCGCCACCCTGGTCGCCGGCGCCGCCACCGCCGCGTTCTACGTGGGCATCTCGCTGATCAGCGAGAACGTGCTCATCGACACCATCTACGCCCTCGGCCTGATGATCTGCTTCTACTACGGCCTGACCGCCTACGCGTGCGTCTGGTACTTCCGCCGCGAGCTGCGCCGCAGCGCCCGGGACCTGGTCTTCAAGGGGATCCTGCCGCTCGTGGGCGCGCTGATGCTCACCGCCGTGTTCGTGCAGACTGCCGTCGACACCCTCGACCCGGCCTACGGGAGCGGCTCGTCGGTCCTCGGCGTCGGCAGCGTGTTCGTCATCGGGATCGGCCTGCTCCTCGCCGGCGTCGTGCTCATGCTCGTGTGGCGGGCCCGGCACCCCGCGTTCTTCCGCGGGGAGACGCTGCGGAGCGACACCCCGTCGCTGGTCCTCGACTGAGCGAGGGTCCAGGAGGCGGAGCCGGTCGCGTGCCGGGTCAGCGCGTCGCCGTGTCGGCGCAGGTGACGTGCGGTGAACCGCCGGAGATCGCGGCCGACGGCTGCGGAGCAAGCGGTAGCGAGATGGAGGCATGACCCGCAGAGACATCGTCACGCTCAGCGACGGCCTCGTCGGGCAGAGAGGGTTGCATTCGTGCTCGTCGAGACGGCGATCCCTGACCACCCTCGCACCCTGCTCGGGCTGATCCGCCACCGTTCGCCGTTGGTCCGTGTGCCCGTTGGCCTGCGCCGGTGAACTCCGGCGGACGACCGCGGGCCCGCTGCCGTCGGCTGGGGGTCAGGGGGTCAGGGGGTCGCAGGTTCACGTCCTGTCAGCCCGACAGTGAGACGCGAGTCAGAGGCGGGCTCCCCAGTCTCGGGACGCGGCGGGCGCTCGACGCACGACCCGACGATTCCCGGAACTCCCCCTCTGCCTGTCACTGACGGCGTGGCTGTGTCGTCTCCGGTGTGGAGGCAGCCCCGGGAACCCGCTCGGTGACTCTGGAACGTGAGACGCGATGGGAACCGGGCCCGCCGTCACCGGGGGGGACGAGACACCTGTGAACGCTTCATCCCCCATCACCATCCGGAGGGACAATGAGCACCCAACACGGCGACGTGAGGCGGACCCGAGTGGTGGTCATCGGGTCGGGTTTCGGCGGCCTGTTCGCCGCGCGGGCCCTGCGCAGGGCCGATGTCGATGTGACCGTGATCTCCAGGACCGGTCACCACGTGTTCCAGCCACTGCTCTACCAGGTGGCGACCGGCATCGTGTCCGAGGGGGAGATCGCCGCCCCCACCAGGGAGGTCCTGCGCGGGCAGGAGAACGCGCGCGTGGTCCTCGGTGAGGTCACCGACATCGACCTCGACGCCCGGATGGTCATCTCGAGCGTCTTCGGTCGGACGAACGTGCACGTCTACGACGAGCTGATCGTGGCCGCCGGTGCCGGCCCGTCGTTCGTCGGCATCGACCGGTTCGCCGACTTCGCATCAGGCCTGAAGAGCATCGATGACGCGCTCGAGTTGCGGGGGCGGATCTTCGGGGCCTTCGAGCTGGCGGAGCTGACAGGCGACCAGGCTGAGCTGGACCGGCTGCTGACCTTCGTGGTCGTCGGCGCCGGTCCGACCGGTGTGGAGATGGCCGGTCAGATCGCCGAGCTCGCCCGGCGCAGGCTGCGCCGGGACTCCCGCAGTGTCGATCCGGCCACCGCCCGCGTCGTGCTGGTGGAATCCCGCCCCGCGGTGTTGCCGTCCTTCGGCGAGGAGCTCGGCGGCTCGGCCCGCCGGCGGTTGGGCGAGGTCGGTGTGGAGGTGCAGGTGGGCGCGACGGTCACCGACGTGGACGCCGACGGTGTCGACATCGAGTACACCGACGGCCACGTCCAACGCATCCCAGCCGCCACCAAGGTCTGGGCCGCCGGTGTGCAGGCGAGCCCACTCGGCGGGGTGCTCGCCGAGCAGTCCGGCGCGGAGGTGGACGACACCGGCCGCGTGGCGGTGCTCCCTGATCTCACGCTGCCCGGCCACCCGGAGGTGCACGTCGTCGGTGACCTGGCAGCTCTCGATGACCTGCCGGGGGAGGCCCAGGTCGCCATCCAGGGGGGCCGGTACGCCGCGACGGCCATCAAACGCCGGATCGCAGGCAAGGCCCCCCGCGGGTTCTTCCGGTACGTCGACAAGGGCTCGATGGCGACGGTCTCGCGGTTCTCGGCGGTGGCGCGCCTCGGCAGGCTCCACTTCGAGGGCCTCATCGCCTGGACGATGTGGCTGGCCGTCCACCTCTCTTCCATCGTGGGCTTCAGCAGCCGGGTGACGATCGTGCTGCGCTGGCTGATCAGCTCCATCGGCCGTGGTCGCGCGCAGTGGGTGGCCACCCAGCAGCAGGTGTACGGCCGACTGACGCTGGAGCACCTCGGTTCGCGGTTCGCACCTGCCTCGTCCGGCGGGCACCCCGTGATCACCCGGCCTCGCGACGGGGACGGAGCCGGTTCCCGGGCTCAGCCGGCCCTCGAGCACCGAGCGCCGCGTCATGTCGCACCCCAGGACGCTCGCGAGCTCCAGGACGCTCTGCCGATGCAGTGCAGCCCACTGCGGGACGCCCGCCACATGACGGCTCGGACCGCTGATCGAGGTGAGTGACATGCCGTCGAGCAGGTCCCGACGAGTCCCCCTGCTGGAACTCGCGCGCCGCCGCCACGGTGCAGTCGAGGTCACCTTGTCCTGGGACCGGAACACCTCCACCGCAACGGTCGTCATCTGGAACTGGAACACCGGCGCATGCCTCGCTCTGAACGCTGACGCCACGCAGGTCCGGTACGCCTTCGCCCATCCGTACGCACATGCCGCAGCCCAAGGTGTCCCGGCCCGCGAGGTCCAGCTGGTCATCTGAGGGTCACCGGCCATCCGGCCGAACGGACCCGTACGCCATTCCGGCCACGAACTCGGTTCGAGAGACGCGCCTCCCGGCCGGGGACGCCGACACGGGGGATGAAGGACTTCCGACGAACCAATGCCCACAAACCGCTCAGAGAGGACGGCGTGCCATGCGGATCGCGGTGGTCGGCGCGACGGGTCTGGTGGGGACGCCGACGGTCAGCGCCTTGCAGCACGGAGGCCATGTCGTCGTCCCGGTGTCCCGCTCGACGGGCGTGGACCTCAGCACCGGAGAGGGCCTCGACGCAGCGCTGGACGGCGTGGACGCAGTGGTGGACGTGACGAACACGGTCGCTGCCGACCCGACGGAGGCTGAGTCGTTCTTCGCATCCGCCACCGGAAACCTCCTCGCGGCCGAGGAACGTGCCGGGGTCCGGCACCACGTGGTCGTGTCGATCGTGGGGCTCGACCGGATCCGAGGCAACGGCCACTACCACGGCAAGCGGCGCCAAGAGGCCCTGGTGGAGCGCGGGCCCGTGCCATGGACGATCCAGCGCGCCACGCAGTTCTTCGAGCTCCCCGCCATGGTCGTGGGCTGGACCGCCGCCCAGGGGGCCGCCACGATCCCGCCGCTGCTGGTGCAACCCGTCGCCGTCCAGGACGTCGCCGCCGTGCTCGCAGAGGTGGTCACCGGCCCGCCACGTGGCCGGACCCGAGATCTCGCGGGGCCGGAGCCGCACGACTTCGTCGACATGGCGCGGCGCATCCTCACCGCCCGGGGGGACCGCACCCGCTTGGTGCCGAGCTGGCGCGACGGTCCCTTCGGCGTGGAGGCCGCCGGCGAGGTGCTCCTCCCCGAGCCGTCGGCGCGGCTGGGGTCCACGACGTTCGACTGCTGGCTCGCCGGCCAGTGACGGAGGGAATCGACATGGCCGACCAGTCTCGTCGCCCATCACGAGGGTCCACCGGCGACGTCGAAGCCGGCGTGCCCTTCGCCATCGTGGACGTGTTCGGCACCGATCCGCTCAGCGGGAACCCGGTGGCCGTCGTCGACCTGGCCGGAGTCGACACCCCCGAGCCGCGGCTGGTGACGTGGATGCAGGCGGTCGCCCGAGAGTTCAACCAGGCCGAGACGACCTTCGTGCTGCTCCCTACGGACGACCGCGCGCACCGGCGACTTCGCTCCTTCACCGCGGCGGGCGTCGAGGTGTTCGGCGCCGGCCACAACGCACTCGGCGCATGGTGGTGGATGGTGCACTCCGGCCGGGTCGCACCGCCGGCGGACGGCGTCATCGTCCAGGAGATCGGCGCACGCCTGCTCGAGGTGAGGGTGTCCGGCGAGCGGCTCACGATGCACCAGGAAACCGCCGGATTCGGCGCGCACGTCGATCCGGCCGAGGTGGCGGCCGCCGTCGGTCTCGACCCGCGCTCCTTCGACGCAGCCGTTCCTCCGCGCGTGGTGGGAACCGGCGCCGACCACCTCATCGCCGTCGTCGACACCGCGTCGGCGCTGCAGCGGGCGGATCCGGACAAGAGTGCGGTGCGCGCTGTGACGGCAACCGCCGGCGCGGAGGGTCTCTACCTCGCGGTGATCGGCCGGCAGCCGATCGTCGTCCAGGCTCGCGCCCGCTTCTTCAACCCGGGGATGGGGCTCGACGAGGACGCCGCGACGGGCACTGCCGCCGGCCCACTCGCCGCGTACCTCCTGCACCTGGGACGGCTCGGACGCAGCGGAGCACTGACGGTCCGGCAAGGGGAGTCCGTGCAGCGCCCGAGCACGATCCACGCCGTCGCGTCCCCCGGCCACCCTGTCGCCATCACCGGCACCGCGGCCCTCAGCGCGCAGGGGTGGCTCGCCACGGCTCCCTGACACGTACCGCCGCCTCGGGGGGCTCGTGTTCGCGTCCGCGGCGGAACCGAGAGCGGCAGCGGCCGGAACACGTCACTCGAGGCCGCGCTGTCTCGTCTTCTGCACACCGGCGACGAGACAGGACGGGAGCTGACGCTGCGCGTGTTGGTGGCGGGTGGGAGCTCCGGCACCTGGGCCGGTAGCAGACGCCTGGGCCCTCCACCGGGAGGTCAAGCAGGCTCGTGGCCGCTGAGCGCTGGCAGCGATGGCCAGCCCGAACTCCCTTCCTCCGGATGAGGAGTTCGTGGAGCTGTTGGCTCGCGCAGGCCAGCCGCCGCTCCCGCAGGGCTGAGTGATGCGCGGAGGGGCACGGCCGCCAGGGGCCGATCACGTGCTCGGACGGGCGGAGAGGCCCCGCTCACCCCCCCTCGGCTGCGTCACCGGCGAGCGGCAGGTCCGCCGCCTTCGTCGCCCACGGCGGGCGGACGTCCGGCGAGGTGTCCCTCCCGATGTCACAGGCGGTGGAGCTGCCTCGTCCCTCGTGCGTGGACAACCTCCTGAGCCGGAAGGTGATGGTCGTGAGGGGCGTTCGTGGCCTGCGGGGCAGGGGGCGCCGGGCGGCGGCAGGGCCTGCACCTCGGGGCGAAGCGACAGTGAGAGGGCGCCGGGCCGCCGCAGCCGGGACCGGCAAGCCCCCCGCGGGAACCGACGACCGGTTCGTCGCATCGAACTGGCTGCGCCGAACGCTGAACACGGTGTGCCCCGACCACTGGTCGTTCGTGCTCGGTCAGGTCGCCGTCTGTTCGTTCATCGTCCTGCTGCTGTCGGGGATCTACCTGACGTTCTTCTTCGACCCCTCCATGCGCGAGGTCACGTATGAAGGGTCCTACGAGCCGCTACGCGGCGTGGACGTGTCGGCGGCCTACGACTCGGTACTGGACCTGTCGTTCGACGTCCGCGGCGGTCTGTTCATGCGGCAGGTCCACCACTGGGCCGCCTTGCTGTTCGTCGCCGCGATCGTCCTGCACCTGCTGCACGTCTTCTTCACCGGCGGCTTCCGCGCGCCGCGGGGGAGCAGCTGGATCATCATCGTGGGTCTCCTGGCCCTGGCGCTCCTCGACGGCGTGACCGGCTACACCGTGGTGGACGACCTGCTGTCGGGTACCAGCCTCCGGATCATCAGCGCGATCATCCTGTCGATCCCGCTGATCGGGACGTGGGCGCACTTCGCACTGTTCGGCGGCGACTTCCCCGGCGAGGTGATCGTCGGCCGGCTCTACGTCCTCCACGTGCTGCTGGTCCCGGGCATCATGCTCGCCCTGGTCGCGGTCCACCTGCTGCTGACCGCGAAGCAGAGGCGCACCCAGTTCCCCGGCCCGGGACGGACCGAGCACAACGTCGTCGGCAACCGCCTGTTCCCGACGTACGCCGGCAAGGCCACCGGTCTGTTCTTCCTGGTGTTCGGCGTCTGCGCCGTCCTCGGCGGCCTGGTGCAGATCAACCCGGTGTGGCTGTGGGGCCCGTACAACCCGGCGCACGTGTCGGCGGCCGCGCAGCCGGACTGGTACACCATGTTCCTGGAAGGGGCGAATCGGCTGTTCCCCGCCTGGGACATCGCTCTCCCCGGCGGCTACACGATCCCGGCCGTGTTCTGGCCCACCGTGGTCCTGCCGGGGATCCTCTTCACGCTTCTCGCGGCTTACCCCCTCATCGAGCGGCGACTGACCGGCGACACCGCGACGCACCACCTCCTGCAGCGCCCGCGCGACGTCCCGGTGCGGACCTCCCTGGGCATGATGGCGATCGCGTTCTACGTCGTGCTCCTGCTCGCAGGCGCAGGCGACGTCATCGCCGAGACGTTCGACATCAGCCTGAACGCCGTGATCTGGGCCGGGCGCATCGGCTGCATCGTCCTCCCACCGATCGCCTACGTGATCACCTACCGGATCTGCCTGGGCCTGCAGACGCACGACCGCGAGGTGCTCAACCACGGCATCGAGACCGGCGTCCTCCGGCGGCTGCCGCACGGCGAGGTCTCGGAGGTGCACCAGCCCCTCGGCCCCGTCGACCGGAACGGCCACGGTCTCCTGCAGTACGGCGGCGCTCCGGTGCCCAAGAAGCTCAACCGGATCGGCGCCGTTCCCCGCGCCGTCCGCGGGTTCTTCTCGCCGATCGAGACGGCCGGCCAGGTCGACCTCCAGCTGAGTTCTGCGCGCCCTGGGCCGGCCGAGGCCCACTCCCCGGGCGGCCAGGAGCCCTCCGGCTGATGTCACCGGCGGACAACGTCCACTCGTCTCGCATGCAAGCGGAACCCGGAGAGACGCTCGGACCGGCTCGGCTGCTCGATGACGTGGCCCCCGGGCGGCGCCGTGCTGGTCGGACTCGACGGAGCGGTGGTCGGTGTGGCGGTCGCTCAGGGCCGGGCAGCACAGGCTCGTGCGGCTGCGTGACCCATGCCACACGCCGTTCCTGTCAGCAATCGGGGCGCCGTTCCGCTCAACCCACATGGAACAACGGAAGCGACGGGAGCAACACATGAAGCACCGCATCGTCGTCCTCGGCGCCGGGTATGCCGGGGCCTTCACTGCCGGGAACCTGGCCCGCCGGCTGTCCCCGGCGGACACCGAGATCACCGTGGTCAACGCTGAGCCGGAGTTCGTCCAGCGGCTGCGGCTGCACCAGCTCGCGGCGGGACAGCAGATCGCGGCTCCGCACCTCGCCGACGTCTTCGCGGGAACGGGGATACGGCTGCGCCTGGCCCGGGTCACCGCCGTCGACCCCGAGCGTCAGGTCGTCGCCGTTGCCGACTCCGACGGCGGCGGCGAGATCGGCTACGACACCCTGCTCTACACGCTGGGCAGCGCCGTCGCCGACCACGGTGTCCCGGGCGTGGCCGAGCACGCCTTCCACGTCACCAGTCGTCCGGCAGCGCTGCGCCTGCGCGAGCGCCTGGAGGGTCTGAGCGAAGGCGGAGAGGTGCTGGTCGTCGGCGACGGGTGGACCGGCATCGAGACCGCTGCCGAGTTCGCCGAATCCCGGCCTGACCTGTCGGTCTCGCTCGTGGCCCGCGACGAACTGGGCGCGCGGCTCTCGCCGGGGGCGCGTCGCCATCTGCGTCGGGTCTACGACCGGCTGGGTGTCACAGTCGTGGAGCACACCACCATCGAAGCCGTCCAGGCGACGCGGGCCATCGCCGCCGACGGCACCGTCCTCGAGTCCGACGCCACCGTGTGGACCGCCGGATTCGCGGTCAACCCGATCGCCGCCGCCAGCGGGCTGCACGTCGCGGGAAACGGTCAGATCATCGTCGATCGCACCATGCGGTCGGTCTCGCACCCGAACGTCTACGCCGCCGGGGACAGCGTCTACGCCATCGGCGACAACGGCCGGCCGCTCCCGATGTCCTGCGCGTCGGCCGGCTACACCGGTGGGCAGGCCATGGACGCGATCGTGGGACGCCTGACCGGTCGCAAGATCCCGACCACCGAGCTGGTCTACCCGGGCAACCACATCAGCCTCGGACGGCGGGACGGGATCCTGCAGGCGGTCGACGACAAAGGGCGCCCCAAGCCGACGTACGTGGGGGGCCGGAAGGCCGCGCGGATCAAGGCCGGCATCGTCAAGACCTCGCTGTGGGCCACCTCGCACCCGACCTTCGGCCTGCCCAAGCGCAAGCGTCACCTCGCGCCCGCGCCGGAGGCGTTGCTCCGACGAGAAGATCGCGCGGCTGCCTAGCGTGGTCGTACTGGATGCCACCGCCACCGATCGCTTCGACACCGATCGGTTCGAGGCCAGCCGGAGACGGCTGGCCTCGCTGGCGTACCGGCTGCTGGGCTCCGCCGCCGACGCCGAAGACGCCGTGCAGGAGGCGTTCCTGCGCTGGCAGGCCGCCGACCGACAGCGGATCGAGGTGCCGGAAGCATGGCTGACCAAGGTCGTCACCAACCTGTGCCTCGACCGACTCCGCTCGGCACAGACCCGCCGCGAACGCACCGTCGGCGCCTGGCTGCCCGAACCGCTCCTCGACGGCGACCCGATGCTCGGCCCGGCCGACACGTTCGAACAGCGCGAATCGGTCTCCCTGGCCGTGCTGACTCTCATGGAGCGCCTGTCACCCCACGAACGCGCCGTCTACCTGCTGAGCGAAGCGTTCTCCTACAGCCACGGCGAGATCGCCGAGATCCTCGACATCACCGAGTCCGCGAGCCAGCAGCACCTCCACCGGGCCCGGCGCCGCATCACCGCCGCGCGTCGGGGGCGCGACGACGTCGACCCGGCGTACGCCCGCAGGATCGTCGAGGAGTTCCTCGCCGCTGCCTCCTCGGGCCGCACCGAGCGGCTGGTCGCGCTCCTCACCGACGACGCGACCGCGATCTCCGACGGCGCCGGCCTGACCGAGACGCTTCTGCAGTACGACACTCCACGGCGCATCGCGGCCGTCATGCGGGCGGGCTTGCAACCCACGCCCGCGAAGCGACGACTGGCCGGTGGCACGCCTGCCATCCACTACGCGCTCGTCAACGGCGCACCCGCGATCCTCTTCGTGCTCGGTGACCAGGTTCTCGGCGCAGTGGGGTTCGACATCACCAACGGCAAGATCGCAACAGTGCGTGGCATCGCCGCCCCCACCCGCCTCGTCCGCCTCGCCGAGGCCTGGCGGCAGCACGATCCGGACACGCCGCTCATCGCCCAGTGGTGACCTGAGACTGGACGCGGCCGGGCGCAGGACGCGCTGCGCTCAACCACTCCTGCGGAAGGCGCAAGCCGCACACGGACAGCGGGATCGTCGGAGCACTGGCCAACCGCGGAGCCGCGCGAGGGCGAGCGTGCGGCCCGTTCGGCGGCGACGATGTCGGTGCTCCTCCAGGCGTAGGAGCAGCGGACGGCTCACCCGGAGCTCAACGTGCCCGTCCGGTTTCCGGTGATCGCCGATGGCATGGTGAGTGGGGTTGAGGTCACCCCTGCTCACCTCCGACCTGCGCCCGGAGTGTCGTCGTCGGTCTCCGCAGGGAAGCGACGAGGAGGACCAGCCCGAGCACGATCCACGCGCCGAGCACGAGGAGGGCGTGCTGGGAGCCGGCTCCCTCGAAGAAGGCTGCGGAGCGGATGACCGTTCCTGCCGCACCGATGGGTAGGAGCTGACCGATGTCACCCCAGGGTTGCGGCAGCCAGCCCGGCCCGGTGGCGAGTGCAGAGAGGGGGTTGGCCACGAAGACCATGGTCAGGGCGCCGATCGCGATGCCGGCGTACCCCAGCAGTGACTCGAGCCCGAGGACGGTGAGGGAGATCGCGGCGATGCCGAGCCCCACCCCAGCCGCGGTGCCCCAGTAGGTTCCGTCGATGGCTCCGAGCCAGTACTGGAGGATGGCTGTCGTGGCCAGCCCGGTCAGGGCGGAGAAGGCAACCGAGCCGGCGACTCGCAGTCCCCTTCGACGGCGGGAGAGTGTCGTGAGCAGTACGGCCGAGATCGTGCCACCGATCGCGAGCGGAAGGGCCAGCGCGGCGATGCCGGCCCCGGTCGGGTCGTCGTCGGTGAGTGGTACGACGTCGGTGTAGGTCACCTCCAGCCCCTCGGCCGCCAGACCGTTGCCGATGTCGTGCAGCAGCGTGGCGTACGGCACGCCTGCGGCAGAGGCGGTTCTGACCTCGACTCCCTCGCGGGTGATCGAGATCCCGCCCACGGCATCGCGATTCTCGATCGCATCGGTGACCTCGTCGCCATGGGCATGGACCGCTACCTCGAAGCCGTGCGGCCTCTTCTCGTCCAGGGCGTCCTGCAGCCGACTGACAGCTGGAGCCGGTCCCGAGACCGCCAGCGGCAGGTCGTGGGGACCGGAGTTCATCGGGGGCGCGGAGAAGGCCAACAGCATGAGGCAGATCGCGGCGGCCAGGGCGACCACCACGCCGATGATCACGGTGGGCCGAGCCGAGGCCTCGGTGTCCGTGCCGGAGCGTCCGATCATGGGTTCCTCCAGGTGGCCGAGCCGGCTACGCGTGCCACTGGCACCGAGCCGGCTCGAAACGGTCGAAGCGTTCGGTCAGCGAGCGGCAAGCACCTCGTGCGCCTCGATCTGCGCAGGGGATCGACGGCCACCGGTACGAGCCCGGTGTGCAGGAGACGAGACAGCGCGGCCTCCTGTGACCTCCTCGTGTGCGTGCGACCGCTGGGACTCGATCGTGGACGTCTCGGGTGCCGGCAGGGTCCCGTCACCGGTAGCGCAGCCGATTCGGTCGCCCGAGGCGCTGTGTCGGTCCCTCGAGATCACGAGCAACGAGCCAGGGTGTCCGCGAGGGCGGCTCCAGTGAGGCTGAAGCGGTCGGGCCGGATCGCGCACCGCCGCGGACCGGTCGTCGTCGAGGCGGTGGACCCACTCCGGGCGTGAGCGGCACCAGGCGTCGCGAGCCGCGGGCACGGCTGGTCTCGAGGGACGAAGAGCACTGGTGCCGGCCAGGACGGGCCCAGGACGATCCGCGCGAGGACCCCGGCGGCAGCAGTGCGACGCCGACCTGACCGGCAGCCACCGCGGCAGGACGGTCCCGAGGCGCAGGAGGTCGAGCTGCTCAGGCCCTCGTCAGCTCCCAGCACTCCCTGACTCATCCACTCCGACCGGAGGAGACTCGTCATGGCATCGACGTCCGAGCGGGAGATCCGGCAGATCGAGGCCGCCAACGCCTCCGGCGACACCCCGGTCGTCTTCATCCACGGCCTCTGGCTGCTGCCGAGCAGCTGGGCCAACTGGGCGGATCTCTTCCGGCAGGCCGGGTACGCACCGCTCACGCCGGACTGGCCGGACGATCCGGACACGATCGAAGCCGCCCGGGCGGAGCCGGAGATCCTCGCCGGGAAGTCCCTGAGGCAGATCGCCGATCACACCACCGAGGTCATCGAGGCCCTGGACAGGAAGCCGGCCCTCATCGGGCACTCGACCGGGGGTCTGCTGGCGCAGATGCTCGCGGGCCGGGGCCTCTCGGCGGCCACGGTGGCGATCGACCCCGGGATCTTCCGCGGCGTCCTGCCGCTGCCGGCCGCCACGCTCCGGTCGGCGGGCCCGTTCCTGATCGACCCGCGCACCCGCGGCCGGGCGCTCACGCTCACGTTCGACCAGTTCAGGTACAGCTGGGCGAACGCGCTCGACGCGGAGGAGGCGAGGGAGCTCTACGACAGGTACCACGTCGCCGGCTCCGGGCTCTCGCTCGTGCAGATGGGCAACGCGAACCTGAATCCGCGGACGGAGGCGAAGGTCGACACGAAGAACCCCGACCGCGGTCCGCTGCTGATCATCGAGGGCGAGAAGGACCACACGGTGCCGTGGGCGATCGCGCACGCCACCTACAAGCGGCAGCGGCGCAACCCCGCCGTGACGGGGATCGTGAGGATGCCGAACCGCGGCCATGCCCTCACGATCGACCACGGCTGGCGCGAGGTCGCCCGGACGGCGCTGGACTTCGTCGAGCGGTTCGCCCCGAGCGGTCGGGCACCGACGACGTCGGTGCCCAGAGCGCGCGACGCCTCGGCGGACTCCGGGCTCCCCAGCGGCGCACCCGCCGCGGAGACCGGGCGCACGTCCGGACAGTAGCCGCGTCCTCTCGAAGGGCGACCTCGTCGTCGGTGAGCCCACCGGCTCGGGCGACCACTGCCTCCGCTCACCGTCACACGGTGATCCGCTCGCACTCCTCGCACCGCGGAACTGCCCACGCGGCTCGCCACTCCATGTCCGCGATCGCCGTGACCAGCACGCCGCAGATCGACGCTGCCAGGCCGTCCACGACGGGCCGGGCCACCGCATGGGCCACGTTGACCAGGCGGTTGAGGTCCCGGCCGTCCCGCAACGGATCACGCTCGAGGGACGCAACATGGGTGCCGGTCACGTACAGGCTGGCCGTCATGCCACGAGAGTCGGCCCGCCAGATGTCGGCAGCGCAAACTCCAGGCGGCGATCTGGCCATGGGGTCGGTGTGTCGCAGCGTGTCGCTCGTGTCCCGGCTGACCCGTTCCCTGGAACTGCGAGTGACCGAGGTCCGGCTGGACGCGATGGCGGAGATGTTCGTCCGGGACTGCTCCCGGCGGGAGACCCGCCTGGTGGCCAACGAGCCGGATGCGCCACGAGCGGTATCGGGTGCTGCGGATGACGAGATCCAGTGTCCCGGATGCGCTGGCAGCGCTGCTGCTGCACGTCCGGGACGAGACGAAGCGGGGCCTGCACATGTTCGTCGAGTGGACCGAGGGCGATCCGCTGACCGACCTGCTGCGGTTCGTCTTCACCGGCGCGGGGGAGGTCGCCCCGGTGACGCGGGAGGTGCTCCGGGAGGCCGAACCCGACCGCACGCGCCGTCCGCGGGTGCACGTCGGCTGAGAGCCGTGGCTCGGCGGCGTCGTCGGCGGCGCCGGCGTCCGGCCCCCGAGTGCACGTTCTCGCTCAGCAGGTGGGCGGCGGTGTGCCGGCCTCGTGCAACCGGACGTGTCGGACCCACCCCGGCGGGTGCTGGAACTGGGCAGCCGCAGGCCCGTAGGGTGCCTGCTCGTCGGGCACGCCGGAGCTCGGGACGGGACGGAGGGATCGTGACCGACGCCGCCACGGGCGGTCTCCCGTCGACCGGACCCTGCGCTCGGCCGCCCGACGACCGCGATCGGCTCGCCCTCCTCGCCGAGGTCAGCGACGCGATGATCCGCAGTCTCGACACCGGAGAGACGGCCGACCGACTGGCGCGGCTGGCGGTGCCGCGACTGGCCGACTGGGCGACGGTGACCGTGCTCGGCGACGACGGCGGGGCGCCGCGGACGGCGCGCGCGCACCGTGATCCTCAGCGTCTCGAGGACCTCGACACCTATCTCAACGGGCGCCCGAGCGGAGCGCGGGACCGCCCGGCGCTGATGACGAGGCTGCTCAACGGCCGGCCGGTGCAGCTGACCAGCGCGGACCCGGAGCTCAGCGGTCCGGCGCCGTCCAGCGAGCCGGTCCGGGCCGCCTGGGAGCGGCTGGCCGTCAGCTCGGTCGTGCTCCTGCCGCTGATCGTCCACGGCGAGACCATCGGTGCCCTGTCGCTCGCCAACGCCGGCGACCGGCCGCCGCACACCGCGGCTGAGGTCGAGACGGCCATGGAGGTCGCTCGTCGAGGCGGACTGGCGCTGGACAACGCCCGGCTCTACGGCCGCCAGCTGAAGGTCGCCGAGACGTTGCAGCGGAGCCTGCTGACCCCGCCGCCGCACACCGACGACCTCGACATCGCCGTCCGCTACCGGCCGGCGAGCCGGCACACGCTCGTCGGTGGGGACTTCTACGACGCCTTCCTCCAGCCGGATGGCGCGATGTCGTTGGTCGTCGGCGACGTCGTCGGGCACTCCGTCGACGCGACGGCGGCCATGTCGGAGCTGCGCAGCACCGTGCGCGCCCTCGCGTACGACCACGGCGACGGTCCGGGCTCGACCCTGCAGCGCACCGACCGGGCGCTGACGGGGCTGGGCTTCGGCACGCTGGCCACGGTGCTGGTCGCCTCCCTCGAGCAGCCCCCGCCCTCGGGTGCCGTCCGGCGGTGGGCGCTGCGCTGGTCCTCGGCCGGTCATCCGCCCCCGCTGCTGCTGCGGGAGCGAGGCGGCGTGGAGGTGTTGGAACGCCCAGCCGAACGCCTCCTGGGCACCGGCGTCCCCACCGGGCGCAGCGACCACCTGCTGGACCTGCGCCGCGGGGACACGGTGGTGCTCTACACCGACGGGCTGCTCGAGCACCAGCGCACCGGCATCGACGAGGGGCTGCGGCGGCTGTCCGCCGTGCTCGCCGGTCTCGCGGGCCGCTCCGCCGCCGAGGTGTGCGACGAGGTCCTCGACCGGGTGGTCACCGGGCCGGCCGACGACGACGTCGCACTGCTCGTCGTCAGACCCCGCTGACCCGCTCGATGACGCGGCGGGGGGTGTCGCAGCGCGTCCGCCCCCGTGCCGCTCGCCGAACGGATCGTTCGGCGCGGGTCGTGAGCGCGCAGGTCACTGCGCCAGGTGGCGTCCGAAGAAGTCGAGGATCCGGCGGCGGGCGTCCTGGGCCGAGGGGTCGTGGTACGGGTTCCCGGTGAGGCGGAACTGCACGGCGAAGAGCGCCGGCAGGTCGGCGGGATCGTGGTCGTTCAGGAACGAGTGCCCGGCGTCGGGATAGGTCTTCACGTCGTGGTCGACACCGACCGCGGCCAGGATCCGCGAGAGCCGGTCGCCGGCGCCCCGGTTGCCCGGGTCCTTGGCGCCGTAGCTGCCGACGACCGGGCACGCGCCGGTAAGGACCTCCTCGCTGTACACCTTCTTCGAGACGGGCCCGTAGTTGACGCTGGCGGCGTCGAACCGGTGCTCGGCCGCCAGCAACAGGGCGAAGCCACCGCCCAGGCAGAAGCCGATCACACCGACCCGGCCGGTGCAGGCGGGCCGCTCGGCCAGCCAGCGGCCGGTCGCCTCGATGTCCGCGAAGGTCGGGCCCCGACGGCGCCAGGTCTCGCGCATCATCCGGATCATGCACGTCGGGCGCCGGTTGCCGCGGAAGAGGTCCGGGGCAACGGCGAGGTAACCGGCGCCCGCCAGCCAGTCGGCCTGCTCGCGCAGGTCGGAGCTCATGCCCACGAGGTCGTGCAGGACCACCACGCCGGGCCACGGGCCCGACCCCGTGGGCGTGGCGAGATGGCCGGGCAGGGGTCCGCCGGGCGCCGGGATGCTCACGTCGCTGGCCGTCATGCGTGGTCCTCCCCGTGGCGTGGGCGCGGTCCGGGCCACTCTGGCGCGGACCGCGATCGGCCGCCAGGGCTCCGGCGCCCGACGACCTCCGTGCCGGGCAGCCCGAACTGGGCGGACGACGGCGCGGCGCGGCGCCTGTCGACCAGTGCGGCGCCCACCTCCGCCGATGCCGGGCGACCGACGACGTACGGACCGGGGGACCCACCGACAGAGGCGCAGCCGGAGGTCCTCCGGTCGCGCCTCCGTCGTGACTACTGGAGGACGAGCGAGGTCAGGTCGACTTCCTCCAGGTCCGGCGGCCCGTACGTGCGGGTCAGGGTCTGCACCGTCTCCAGACCGCTCACGTCGATGTCGTCCGACCACGTCGACAGGCCGATCCTGTCCACGATCTCCGGCGGGATCTGCGTGAACGTCGGGATGGCCGCACGTGCCTCGTCGGGGTTGCTGTTGGAGAACTCGTTCGCCTGCGTGATCGCCCGGTTGAAGCGAGCCAACACGTCCTCGTTCTCGCTCGCATACGGGTCGGTCGAGATCCAGTGGCCCGTGGGGAGGCTGGGCGCCGCGGCGTAGAACGCGTCGAAGATGGCCCGGCCCGCACCGGACGACGTGACCTGCGTGTAGAACGGCTCGGACGCCGAGATGACGTCCACGTTCCCGGTGGCCAGCGCTGCCGGCTGGTCCGGCGGCGGGATCTCCACGAACTCGACCGATCCCGGGTCGACACCGGCGTTCTCCAGCGCCGCCGAGATGGTGACCTCGAGGATGTTCCCGACGGTGTTGACCGCGATCTTCTTCCCTGCCAGGTCCTCGATGCTCTGGATCGGGCTGTCGCCCGCCACCACCATCGGCTGGCCGGTCATCGCGTCGGCGGAGTCCGGACCGACGGTCCCGGGGGCGACGATCTTGATGGGCAGGCCCTGGGCGGCGGCGATGATGGTGCCGGGGGTGGAAGACCAGCCCACGTCGACCTCACCGGCGCTGAGCGCGGTGATCACCTGCGCGCCGCCGCCTTGCTCCACGGGTTCGATGCTCAGGCCCTCCTCCTCGAAGAAGCCCTGCTCCATGCCCACGTAGAGCGGGGCGAGGTTGGCGATGGGGAACACGCCCACCCTGAGGGTGACGACACCCGATGAGGCGGTCGCCGACGGCTCGGCGTCCGACCCGCATCCGACGAGCAGTGAAGCGGTCACCGCGGCGAGCGCCGCGCTGACCGTGAGACGTGGGTGTTGCCGCATCGCGGTCTCCTTGTCGATGAGGTGCAGGGGTGGGGCAGGGGCGGAGGATCGAGTTCCTGGCGGGACCGGCTGCTCGGAGGTGTCGCCGTCGACTGCCGACTCGGGCAGCCGGGTGCCGGAGCGATCGGCCGGCCACGCGTTCAGGTCGGCGGTGTCGGTCGGGACGTCGACGTCGCCGTGCTCCCGCGCCGGGCTGCGGCACGCCGGCGTGGGGTCGGAGAACCCCGGTCGCCCTCGATCCGGTGTGCCGCAGGCGGGCACGAGAGGTCAGAGCACGGTGTCCGAGCTCCGCCAACCGCCCTGGTACTCGCTGCGGACGACGGCCGAGTACGGCGACGGGCTGACCACCACCCGCACCGTCGTCTGCTCGTGACGCTCGACGTTGAGCTTGCGCGTCCCGCCGTCGGGCTCGCCCCAGACGAGCTCCAGTTCCGCGCCGTCGGGCACGTCGCGGTCCACCACGCCCGTGGAGAGGACGCGGCGCTCGTTGTAGGACAGGGCGACGTTGAGGAGGGAGAGCCCCACCAGCTTGCCCACTCCGTCGAGCACGCTGTCGTACTGCGACTGCCCGTAGTTGCCCAGCGGGAGCTCGAGGTACTTGTACTGGGGGCCGTCGACGTTGACGACCGACCCGAGGATGCGGGTCACGTCCTCGGCGTTCCAGGCGAAGGTGACCTTGCGGCGGAACGTCTCGGGGTCGTGAGCCTCGAGTGCCTCCCGGCCGATGAAGTCGTGGTCGAACTTGACGAAGGAGCCGTACCGGAGGTCCCAGGGGGTGAGGTAGTAGTCCTCGACCGACTCACGGGCGTACGAGCCGGCGAGCGGGAGGCGTCCTTCGTAGCTGTCGGCCGGCAGCCATTCGCGGTAGTCGCGCAGCCGGTCGCCGGTGTACACCGCCGGCAGCGGCGAGGGGATCCAGCCCGATTCGACGGCCGAGGTGGGGTAGGCGCGGGCGCCGACCGGCACGATGCCGTACTCCTGCCCGGCCTCCAGGATCGCCTCCCGCACCTGCAGGTACGACTCGTACGGCCCCCAGATCTCCAGACCCGGTGCACCGGCCATCCCGTGCCGCAGCGACCGGGCACGCACGCCGCCGATGCTGATCCAGGCCTCGCGGAAGAACTTGATCTCCTCGACCGGACCGCCGTTGATCTTCTCGATGACCTCCCAGGCCCGCGGCCCCTGGATCTGCACGCGCCAGTACCGTCGCGTGACCTGCCGGCCGAGCGGGTACTCGGATGAGCGCCGGTCGACGTCGACGTCCACGTCGTAGCCGCCCTTCTCGGCGTTGAACAGCAGCCAGTTCGCCGCCGGGGAGCGGCCGACGTACATGAAGTCGTCGTCGCCCTCCCGGTGGATGATGCCGTCGCCGACCACGTGCCCGTCGTGGTTGACGGCGACGTACTGCTTGGCCGAGTCCACGGGGAAGCTGGGTGTCGTCACCGAGGTCTCGCTGATGAGCCGGTGCGCGTCGCGGCCCCGGATGTACAGCGCGTCCATGTGGTGCGTCTGGTCGAAGAGCACGACGCCCTGGCGCCAGGCCAGCGACTCGTCCCGCCAGTTGTGGAACTCCGGCTGGACGACGGGGTGCGAGATGTACGGCAGGGCCGTGGAGTTGCGGAGCATCCCGACGACGTCGCCGTGCTCGTCGATCTTGTCCTGCAGGGTCTTGGCGGTCATGTGGTCCTCTGCTTCATCTGGGGTCGGGACGTCGGCGCAGCGCCGGACGCCGATGTGTCGGGCCGGGTGGATGGGTGGGTGGGGACGCGCCGGTCAGGGCCGGATGTCGGGGTGGTTCCTGCCGCGCCAGTGCGCGAGGTCGGCCGCGAACTCCCGCTGGTAGGCCAGCGGGCCGCTCCTGGCCTCGTAGTCCTTCTCGTGCATCCCGACGAAGACCTGCAGCGTCGGGAACCAGTGGGCGCCGAGTTCGAAGAGCGCGACATGGTCCTGTTCCTCGAGCGCGCGGCGCTCCTCGTCGGTGAAGCACAGCCAGGTGGTGCGTTCGACGGTCGCGTTCTTGTCGAGCCACCGGCCGTGGTCCTCCTCCCATCGCGCCAGAGCCGCGACGGGGTCGGCCTTGTACGCGGCGAGCAGCTCGGGGGAGCGATCGGCCTGGAAGAGGAACTTGTTGACGTAGTACCTGCTCACCGCGGGTCCCCTCCCGGGTACCAGGTGAAGAACGCCTCGGTCGTCTGGAAGAGCTCGAGGTGGTCGGCGTAGTGCGCCTTGCCGCGGCCGGCCACACCGAGCATGAGGACGAGGTCGAGGAAGCCGTCCGTGGCATTGCCGGCCGCCTCGAGGACCTGTGGCGTGACGTGCTCGAGGATGGCGTCGATGTCTCCGTCGGCCAGCCACTCGACCGCCCGGCGGTCGAACTCGAGATCGGGCGCGGTGTCCTGGAACTGGCGGGGGCCACCGATCTCCAGGGAGAGGTGCCCGGTGCCGATGACCGCGACGCGCTGGTCGCTGGGGTACGCCTCGACGATCTCCCGGATGGCCTCGCCGAGGGCGTAGAAGCGGGCGGGGCTGGCCAGCGGGGGAGCGAAGATGTTGGTGTAGATCGGCACGATGGGCAGGTCGCCCTCCGGCCGGACCGCGACGATCGCGCAGGTGATCGAGTGGTCGAGTTTGAGTTCGTGGCTGACGGCAAAGTCGAAGCCGCGGTCGATGAGCCCCTGCAGCATGTAGCCGGAGAGATCCTCGTGGCCGTCCAGGACGAACGTCGGCAGCCCGAAGTACCGCTCCTCGTTGTGCCAGGTGGCGTCGTACGTCGGCTGCTTGCCGATGAGGAAGGTCGGGTAGTTGTCGTAGAACAGCTGGTGGAAGTGGTCGGCGCCCACCATGACCAGCACGTCAGGCCGTGCTGCGGTCAGGGTCTCGCGGTAGGCCTCGACCTTCCGCTTCCACTCGGCTGCCTCAGGACGTCGCCTCTCCGGCGGCGTCAGTTCGGTCTCCCGGTAGAAGAACGGATGGTGCGTGGTGGCCAGGACGGCACTGACGACTGCCATGGTCTCTCCTTCGCCGTGACTTGCTGGTGGGGCCGCCGGAGCGGTGCTGCCGGGTTCGGCGCCGGTCGCGGGCGGCGGAGTCCTCGGTTGCCGACCGGGTCAGGCCCCGACCTCGCCGGGGCGCTGATCCGCAGCGCCTCCAGCGATCAGCCGGCGCGCTGCCGGACGGGGAGAGCTTCGGTGAAGCGGCTCACACCGTGTGAGGCACAATCCCGATCAATGGCCCGCAATCTCCAGGCGCCGCCGGACGACACCCAGCTCGAGGTCGCTCGATGACGTCGCCTCAGCCTCCGGCCCGGCGGGGTCGCCGCCCGCCGCACGGTGACCCGGTCCTCGACCGGGGGCTGGCGCTGCTCGCCGCCTTCGACCGGGACCACCCTCGGCTCAACCTCCTCGAACTGAGTCGGCGTAGCGGGATCCCCAAGAGCTCAGCTGCCCGCCTGGCCGGTCGACTCGTCAGCTGGGGCGCGCTCGAGCGGGATGAGGACGGCCGCTTCACCGTGGGACTGCGCCTGCTGCGAGTCGCCTCCCTCGCGCCCAGGGGCCAGGGGCTGCGAGAGATCGCCCTGCCGTTCATGGGTGACCTCGCCGAGTCGGTCCACCAGCACGTCCTGCTCGTCGTCCGAGACGGGGAGGAAGGCGTTCTGGTGGACAGGATCTCGTCCCACCGAGCCCTGACACCGCTCTACCACCCGGGGGACCGGCTCCCCCTGTACTCGACCGGTGCCGGCCTCGTTCTCCTCGCTCACGCCCCGGTGGAAGTGCAGGAGGCGATCCTGTCTCGGAACCTCGTGCAGGAGCCCGAGATGGTGCCGGTGCCCTCCGCGGCGCTGAGGCGGACCCTCGCCGGCGTGCGCCAGAACCGGACCGCCACGCTGAGACGCGCCAGTCCCGTACCGATGGTCTCCGTCGCCGCGCCGATCGTGACACCGGCCGACCGCGTGGTCGCGGCGTTGTCCGTGGTCGTCCCGGAGGCTCGCATCGACGCGCGACGACTCGGCGGCGCGGTCACCACCGCCGCGAGAGGCATCTCCCGGGTCCTGTCGGAACGGGGGCACGCCTGAGGAGCTCGTGGGGAGTTCGTCACCGCGGCCGCGTACGGCCGCGTCGCCGTCACAGCGGCGGACGCCTCGACCGGGCTCCGGTCGGCGCTCTTTGACCCCCGTTCGAGGATGACCCGGTGGAGCAGAGCACCAGTATCGACGTCGGGGCCCCGGTCGAGCAGGTCTGGCAGGTGCTGCGCGAGGTCGAGCGGTGGCCGGAGTGGGCGCCGACGGTGACCTCGGTGCGGCGCCTGGACGACGGGCCGCTCGCCGTCGGTTCCCGGGTCCGGGTCGAGCAACCCCGGATCCCTGCGACCGAGTACGTGGTGACCTCGCTCGAGCCGGGCCGCTCGTTCACCTGGGTGGCCACCGGCCCGGGTGTTCGCACCACCGCACGACATGTGCTCGCGGACCTGGGCGCCGGTGGCACGCGCGTGACCCTGGCGGTGGAGCAGGCCGGGCCCGTGGGGGCGGTCATGGGACGGTTCTATCGCCGCCTCACCGATCGCTACCTGACCGCCGAGGCCGAGGGGATCAAGGCCAGGAGCGAAGGACGGGTGTGACCCCGGGCGCGTGCGAGCCGCCACCGGCCCAACCGCCCTCGTCGGGCCATCGCGTGCTCCGGCCGCCATCGGCTGCGCTCGTGTTTCGATGTCGGCATGTCCGGCGACGAGGAGTTCCTGCGCATCGCCAGCGCGAGCCGCGAGATCGCGGCCGACGCGGGGCGGATCTTCGAGCTGATCGCTGACCCGGCTCACCAGCCTCGCTGGGACGGGAACGACAACCTGGCCGAGGCTCCCAGCGGGCAGCGCGTCCGGGCGGTCGGTGAGGTGTTCACCATGACCCTCAGACAGGGCAGCGTCCGGGAGAACCATGTGGTCGAGTTCGAGGAGGGCCGGCGGATCGCCTGGCGACCCGCGGAGCCGGGCGGAGAGCCGCCAGGACACGTGTGGCTGTGGGAGCTCCAACCGATCGACTCGTCGCGGACGCGCGTGACCCACACCTACGACTGGACCCGCTTGACCGATGAGCAGCGCTTCGCCCGTGCCCGGGCGACGACGACGGAGCGGCTCGAGGCCTCCCTCGCCCGGCTCGCGGCTCTCGCCGAGCGCGAGTGACTCACTGACCTCCCATCTGTCACGACGGGACAGGTTGGTCCTGACCGGGACTTCCTCGACGTGGGGGAGACGTTCCCGCGGGAATGCCGTCAAGGACCCAGGCTCGACGACGTTCCGCAGGACGTGCCCGGACGGCGGGGGACGAGCCCTCGGCGTGCGTGGTCGAGCAGTGGCCCCGACCTGGTAGTCCCACGAACGCGGTCCGGGTCGGTTTCGGCCGCGGAGGTGATGGTGCCGGCGTCCGCGAGCCGCGGGGCGACGACGGCCGCCGCGCTCGCCGCAGGCCGGCCCGGGCCGCCGTTCGCCCGGGCGTGCAGCAGTTGCCCGTGCGACGGTTCGCGAGGGACCACCTGTGCCGCCTCGCTCCCGGCGCGGCGGGAGCGGAGCGGCACAGGGTGTCACCGCACCGGGGCGGTGTTGATCCCGGGGAGGATCATGTGCCCGGCGTCGACGGGGATCGTGACGCCGGTGACCTTCGCCGCCAGGTCGGAGTTGAGGTAGAGCGCCGTGTCGGCGATGACCTGGGGGGACATGAACGTCGTCCCCTTGAGGGCGCGGAACGAGTAGCCGCCCTCGAGCATGTCCGCCTCGGTGCCGCCCTCGTGGCCGGCGAACATGTCCCAGGCGCCCTGGTGATCGGTCATGGGCGTCTTGATGGCGCCGGGGTGTACGGAGTTGCACCGGATGCCGTGCGGTGCCAGCTCGAGGGCGATGTTCTTCATGAGCCCGACGACGGCGTGCTTGGCGGACACGTAGTGCGCGTAGTTCATCCCCGGCTCCAGGCCGTTGATGGAGGAGGTGATGACGATCGAGCCGGTCTGTCGCTCGATCATGTGCGGAGCGACGGCCTTGGCGGACTTCCAGACGCCGGTGAGGTTGACGCCGATCATCTCGTCCCAGGACTGCTCGGACAGTTCCCAGAACGCGCCCTGGGTCCAGATGCCGGCGTTGGCGATGAGGATGTCGATCTGGCCGAACTCGGCCAGCCCGCGGCGGACCGCCTCGTCCAGCTGTTCCTGGGAGCGCACGTCCGCGGTCACCGCGAGCGCGCGGCGGTCGAGGGCCTCCACCTGGCGGACCGTCTCGTCCAGGTCTCCCTGGGTGGCCATCTTGTAGGGGACGGTCTCCAGTTGGTCGGCGATGTCGACCACGATGACGTCGGCGCCCTCGCGGGCGCAGGTGAGCGCGTGCGCCCGGCCCTGGCCGCGCGCGCCGCCCGTGATCAGAGCGACCTTGCCGTCGAGCATGCCCATGGTTGTTCCTCCTCGTGTCAGCGGTGGGTGGGGTGGCTCAGAGCTGGCCACCGGCGTCCACCACGTGGGTGGTGCCGGTGACGTAGCGGCCGTCGTCGGAGACGAGGTAGAGGACGGCGTTGGAGATGTCGACCGCGTCGATGGCCGGGACGGGCATCTTGTTCAGGGTCAGTGCGGCTTCCTCGAAGTCCGCCCGGGTCGGGTCCTCCAGGTCGGGGCGGAACAGCCGGTACGTCGGCTTGTTCAGGATCATGTCGGTGGCCACCGTGGTGGGGTGGATGGTGTTGACCCGGATGTTCTGCGGCCCCAGCTCCTTGGCCATGACCTTCGCCAGCATCACCAGGCCGGCCTTGGCCGCGGAGTAGTGCGCGGTGTTCGGGTTGGCGTAGATCGCGGCCAGGGAGCTGGTGATCACCACCGAGCCACCGCGACCGCCGGCGACGATGTGCGGGACCGAGGCGCGGACGGTCTTCCACACGCCGGTGAGGTTGACGTCGATCATCGTGGACCAGGTGTCCTCGTCCATCTCGAGTGTCGAGGCGGGCGTGGAGATGCCGGCGTTGGCGAGCACGATGTCGAGGCGGCCGAGCTGGGCCACGCCCTCTTCCACCGCCGTCGTCAGCCCGGCGAGGTCGCGGACATCGACCTCGGCCGCGACGATCCGCCGGTCGAGGGCCTCGACCTGGCGGACGGTCTCGGCCAGGTCGTCGGGCGTCGCCGTCGCGTAGGGGACCGTGTCCACCTGCTTGCAGACGTCGACGGCGATGATGTCGGCGCCCTCCTCCGCCAGCCGGAGCGCGTGGCTGCGGCCCTGCCCACGTGCGGCTCCGGTGATGAAGGCGACCTTGCCCTCGACCCTTCCCATGGGGACTCCTCTCGCGGCCATCGACCCCGGTGGCCGACTGTGACCTGCACCGCACGTTATGGCACTCGGTGCCACAAGTGAAGAGGCGGGCGGTGCACGGATCGGGCAGGCTGCCGGAGTGGTGCAGCGGGGGAGAGGGGCGACCGGTGACCGTGGCGGCAGACCGGCGGTCACGAGCGCCCACGAGCTCGCCGCGGTGGCCCAGCGCCTGTTCATCGCTCGCGGGTTCGACGAGGTGAGCATCGACGACATCGCGGTCGCTGCCGGGATCGGGCGGCGCACGTTCTTCCGGTACTTCCCGACGAAGGCCGACGTCTGCTTCGCCGACTCGCCGACCGAACTCGCTCGCCTCCGGGAGGCACTGGCGTCCGCCGCCCCCCGTGAGCCCTACCGTCCGGCTGTCGTCCGCGCCGTCCTGGCCGCCCTCCACTTCCCTCCGGAGGACCGGGAGTGGGCCTGGCAGCGGGCGCAGTTGGTGCTCGGCGAGCCGGTCCTCCAGGCCCACGCGACCCGGATCTACGCGCAGTGGCGGTCGGCGGCCGCCGAGTTCGCGGCCGCGCGACCGCACGACGACGACGTGTTCCCGGTGGCCGTCGGGCACGCGGTGCTGGCCGCGACACTGGCGGCGCACGAGTACTGGATCGCGCACCCGGGCAGCGACCTGGCCGGCGCGCTGGCCCGCATGCTCGACCTCCTGCTCCCGCCGGAGCCGCCGGTCTGACGGGGTCGGACCGCTCGGCTTGTCATGTGGCACCGGGTGCCATTACCGTCGCAGCCCGGGTGTGAGCCAGGTCGCAGTTCGCAGCACGCACGGCACCGGCCGAGCTCCGGCGGCGTGATCGGGCCACCCCGACCCGTCAGGTCGGTCGATCGAGAGGAACACCGTGCCAGGTCGAGTGGAGGGCAAGGTCGCCTTCATCACCGGCGCGGCGCGCGGCCAGGGCCGCAGCCACGCCGTCCGGCTCGCGCAGGAGGGCGCCGACATCATCGCCGTCGACCTCTGCGCCGAGGTCGACAGCGTCACGCCGTTCTACGCGGGGGCGACCGAGGAGGACCTCGCCGAGACGGTCCGCCAGGTCGAGGCGCTCGACCGGCGGATCGTCGCCCAGGTTGCCGACGTCCGGGACATCGACGGCCTGACCGCCGCGGTCGAGGCAGGGGTGGCCCAGCTGGGCCGGTTGGACGCCGTGGTGGCCAACGCCGGCATCTTCACCTTCGGCACCGCGACCCACCTGGTCCCCGAGCAGTCCTGGCAGGACCTGATGGACATCAACATCACGGGGGTCTGGCACACGATCAAGGCGGCGACGCCGCACCTCCTGGCCAGTGGCCCCGGCGGCTCGGTCACCATCATCAGCTCACTGGCCGGCTTCAAGGGCCTGGCCAACGTGGCGGCGTACACGACGACCAAGCACGGCGTCGTCGGGCTGATGAAGGTGCTCGCGAACGAGTTCGGCCCGCACGGCATCCGGGTCAACACGATCCACCCGAACGCCATCGAGACCGACATGGTCACCAACGAGACGACGTACAAGCTCTTCCGGCCCGATCTGGACCACCCCACCCGGGAGGACGCGGAGCCGTCGTTCGCCGGGCTCAACCCCTTCGGGATCCCCTTCATCGAGCCGGTGCACGTGTCCCACGCCGTGCTGTTCCTCGCCTCGGACGAGGCTCGCTACGTCTCCGGCACGCAGCTGTCGGTCGACGCCGGAGCGGCCGTCGTCTGACCCGTCGTCCGCCGTCGTCCGACGTCCACACCGAGGAGCAGACCCTGGCCGAGAACCGCACCCACCGCTCGCACGGCGCGGGGGACGATCCGCTGGTCACCGGACGGCGGGTCACCGGAGACGACGGTGCCTCCGTGCGCCAGGTGCGCCGCCGCGTCGCCCGGCACCTGGTCGGCCGCGCCCGCGAGCTGGACCTGCTGCTCGCCGCGGTCGCCGCGGGCCGGGACGTCCTGCTCGAGGGTCCGCCGGGGACGTCGAAGTCGACGCTGCTGCGTTCCCTCACCGCCGAGTGGGACGTGCCGCTGGTGTTCGTCGAGGGCAACGCCGACCTCACCCCCACCCGGCTCGTCGGCCACCACGACCCGGCGCGGGTGCTCCGCGAGGACTACACGCCGGACAACTTCGTCCCCGGCCCCCTCGTCGAGGCCATGCGCACGGGCGGGTTCCTCTACGTCGAGGAGTTCAACCGCGCGCCGGAGGACACGCTGAACACGCTGCTGACCGCGATGGCCGAGCGGCGGATCGCCGTGCCCCGGGTGGGCACGGTGGAGGCGCTGCCCACCTTCCGGCTCGTCGCATCGATGAACCCCTACGACACCATCGGCACGACCCGGCTCTCCACCTCCGTGCACGACCGGATGGTCCGGCTGGCCATCGGGTACCAGGACGCGGAGGCCGAGCGCGGCATCGTCGGCCGCCGCACCGGACTGGAGTCCCCGCGGCTGCTCGCCGACGCGGTGGCGCTGACCCGTGCCACGCGGGTCCGGGACGACGTCCGGCAGGGCAGCAGCGTGCGCGGTGCCATCGACCTCGCCCTGGTCGCGGCTCAGCTGGCCGCGATGCGCGAGGTCCCCCTGCCGGACGAGCCCTCCGTCGAACCGCCGCGCGGACTGCCGGAGGAGTACACCGACGTCGTCCTCGACGCGCTGCTGGTGGCGCTGTCCGGCCGGATCTTCCTCGACGAGACCGTGGAGACCACGCCCGAAGCGGTGCTCAGGGAGATCTGGGAGGACCACTTCCTGCTGCAGCCCTCGGTGGCCGAGCCCGGTTGAAGAGCGATCGGGGCCGACTCCCCGATCACTCGCCGCCGCGGGGCGGGGGGCACGCAGCGGGGACTCACTCCGCTGCGCCGCAAGCCCAAGCAGCTGACGGAGCAGCCCTCGCTCTACCAGCCGGCGCCCGGCGGCGCAGGTCTCGCGCTGTCCTCGGGGAACCGGCGGCGCGACCGGGCCCCCGCGCCGCGGCCCGGGGGGACGGCCTCCGGAACGACTGACGAGCCGGCTGCCCTCATCCCGCTGGCCGACCTCGCCGCCGAGTCCGCGGCCGATCAGGAGACCCGGCAGCGCGCGCGGGTGATCGCCCGGCGGTTGTCCGTGCCGCGACCGCCGCGGGACCACCGACCCCGCCGCGGGGTGGGGGAGCTGACCAGCCTGCCGTGGGCCGGGGGCTCGGACGAGCTCGACCTCGAGCGGACGCTGGACCTGCTCGCCGGCAAGCCCTTCCCCGAGGAGCGCGACATCGTCGTCCGCGAGCGGGTGCGCCAGCGCCGCTCGGTCGTCCTCGTCGTCGACGTCTCCGGCTCCATGAGGGGCGAGCGGGTGCGGACGGCCGCCGCCACGGTCGGCGCCCTCGCCGGCGAGCTGGCCCGCGACCGGGTCGCCGTCGTCGCCTTCTGGTCCGACGCCGCCGTCCTGGTGCGCCTCGGCGAGCAGGTCGCCCCGCTCACCGTGCTGGACCTGCTGCTCCGCGTGCCCGCGCAGGGGCTCACCAACCTGACCTTCACCCTCGAGACGGCCGCGAAGCAACTCGCTGCCGTACCGGCCCGCGACGCCCGCGTGCTGCTGCTCAGCGACTGCGTGCACAACGCCGGTCCCGATCCGCGGCCGATCGCGGCCCGCCTCCCGCGCCTGGACGTGCTGCTGGACGTCTCGGGGGAGAAGGACGTCGACCTGGGCCGCGACCTCGCCCGCCTCGGCCGGGGCCGACTCCGGCTGGTCCGGGACCACCGGGACGTGGCCGCGGCGCTGGGCGCGGTGTTCGACCGGTGAGGGTCCGCGCACCGTGCGGACGCCGTCAGGAGCCCGCCGCCTCGATGTGAGGAGCAATTCACATCAGGGGGCGCCCGCAGTCCGCCCCGGTCGTGGGCTGCGGCCGTGAGCAGCGACCCGTCGATCGTGCCGCCGGCGCTGCAGGCCCGCAGCCGGGTGACCCAGGACCGGATCTTCGTCGCCGGCACCCGACTGCTCGAAGAAGGCGGGCCGATCACCAGTGGACGAAGGGCTGGCTCCGATCCCCGGGGACGCCTGCAGCCGGCCGGGCCCCGCCGTCGACTGCGGTCGCCGGAGGTGTGCCCACGCGCCGGGCTGAAGGACTACCGCGGGTCGCCGCTGATGGTGAAGACGGCGCGCAGCCCGGTGACCTCCAGCGGCCGGATCACCGGACGGGTGGTGGCGATCAGCCGCAGCACGATGCCGCGCGAGTCGGCTGACTTCTGCGTCTGCACGAGCAGGGCCAGACCGGCCGAGCCGAGGAACCTGACCCCGCGCAGGTCGAGCACCAGCTCGGGGGGCCGCCGCTCCAGTTCGGCGTCCACTGCCGACCGCAGCGTCGGGGCGGTGAAGGTGTCCACCTCCCCGGCGACCGACACGGTGACCGCGCCGTCCCGGCCGGTCCGGAGGGTCAGGGTCATCGCCTCATCGCCGAGCGCCTCGTCCGCGCTGGTCCTGGTGGGCAGGTCGGATGCGGTCACCGACGACGCTCCTCTCCCGGCGGGGATCGGGGATCGCGGCGGCGGGGGCCGCCGGGGTGTCCGCCGCCGCACGGTGGTTCTTCCGCAGTGCCGCACCATCTGGATGCAGGGTCGGACGGCGCCAACGGCGAGCGTCCCGTGGGTACGCCGGCCGCCATGCCCGGGTGCCGATCTCGTGTCGTTCGGTGCTCTCGCCAGTGGGGAGGGTGATGCCCGGCCGCGTGTCCCGAGTCCACGCCACGACACGCGAGGTCGTGCCGGAGGTCGGCCCGCCGGTCGCGGATTCTCGGTCGCCATGACGGTCAGGCGTGGATTCCGCGAGGGCGAGATCCCAGTTGTCACGGCGGTGACCCGGCTGGACTTCCTGAGCCGGCGGGACAGCGCGGCGGCGCTCCAGCGCCCCGCCGTCCGACCTTCGCATTCCTGGACCGACCACCTGCGCGGCCAGGTCGAAGCGCTGGACTCCGAAGAGTCCCTGGAGCTGCTCGACCTCGGCGTTCTCGTCGCTCGCCAGGCCTATGACGCGCAGCACCGGGGCATCCGCGCCGCGCTGCGCGCCGGAGCGGCGTGGGAGCGGATCGGCGCGGTGCTCAGCACCACGCCGCTGACGGCGTGGAACAGCCACCAGCGGTGGATCGAAGAGCAGATCGAGCTCTTCGAGCTCACCGGCCAGGACGGGCTGGACGACGTCGGTGCAGTAGAGGCGCTGCAGCTGGCCGGCGAGCCTCCTGTCGGCCTGCGGTACGCCGCGCGCAGCACCGGGCCGAATCCGGGGTCCGACCCCAGCCGTCAGGGGCGGCCTTCCCTCGCCGCGGGGAGAGGAGATCAGCGCCGCGGTCGACTGCCATCGTGACGACTTCGGGCACCGTCGGCCGATGGTGGCGCGATATCGAGCCCGACGCTCAGCCGTGCACTGCAGTCGAGCGGGCGAGCCACCGGCCGAGCCCGACGAGGAGCGCAGGCCCGAGGAGGGCGCCCGTCAGGAGCGAGCCACGTCGTACACGACTGCAGAACGGGTGAGTGCCGAGACGGTGCTGACCACCAACCCCAGGGCGACCACCCTGGCGAGGAGCCTGAGCCGGTGACCCAGGTGGACGGCGAGCCCCGCCAGGCCTGCGGCCAAGGTGAGGAAGGCTGCGTGCTCGAGGTGGTCGGCGAGGTCGGTGATCGCCTCGGAGGTGCGCCCGACCGCGATGATGTCCGCGGGCGGCTCGGCCGTGAAGCCGGTGTCCCGCCACAGGCCCAGCTGACTCAGGTAGACGAGGTCGGCCAGCCCCTTGAGCAACGCACCCACGGAGAAGACCAGCGCCCAGGACTCGAGGCCGGCCTGGCCGTCGCCTCTCAGGCGGACGAAGGCGCGGGCGAGCACGATCGGGCGATGGCCGCGATCGGCCCGGCAACGTCTCTCAGGGCGATGTTCCAGGCGACGTCGTGTTGCCGTTCCGCGACTCCCACGAAGAACGCGGCGAGATCCTCGTCTCGGCCGGCGCCGGTCTCTCGGAACGGGGGACCGCCCGGCAGGATCCCGACCGCGTCGATGAGGAACAGCAGCGTCTGAGCGAACAGCGTCGCGGCACTGACGGCACCGGCGAGCAGAGCCACCCGTCCCCACTTCTGGCGGGACTCCCTGAGTTCCCCTTCGTCCACCGCCATGAGCGGTTCCTCCCGGGACCCGGCGCTCGGCCTCGACGGGCGCTCTGAGGCAGCATCACCCTGCCCCGGCTTCGGGCCAGTGGCGAGGACTCCAGAGCTCCTTGACGGGGGAACACGCAGAGTCCGTTGAGGGGAACCCCTCGACGCGCGGCCGCCCCGGCCCGCGGGATGCGGGCCGGGGCGTCCGGACAGGTGGCGTCTACCGCAGGTCGTAGCGGTCGAGCTCCATGACCTTGACCCAGGCCGCGACGAAGTCCTGGACGAACTTCTCCTTCGCGTCGTCGGCCGAGTAGACCTCGACGATGCCGCGCAGGATCGAGTTCGAGTTGAACACCAGGTCGGCCGCGGTGGCGGTGCGCACGACGTTGCCGCCGGCGTCCAGCCCCTCGTAGACGCCCTCGGTGGCGACCGAGGTGCGCCATGAGATGCCCAGGTCGAGCAGGTTGCGGAAGAAGTCCTGCGACAGCACGCCCGGGCGGTCAGTGAAGACGCCGTGCTCCGCACCGCCGGTGTTGGCGCCGAGCACCCGCAGGCCGCCGACGAGCAGGGTCATCTCCTTGGCGGTGAGCTCCAGCATGTATGCCCGGTCCACCAGGAGCGTCTCCGGCTCGAGCTTGCTGCCCGGCGCGAGCCAGTTGCGGAAACCGTCGGCCCGCGGCTCGAGCCAGCGGAAGTTGTCGACGTCGGTCTGCTCCTGCGACGCATCGGTGCGACCGGGGCTGAACGGCACGGTCACCTGCACGCCGGCGTCCGCCGCGGCCTTCTCCACCGCCGCGCTGCCGCCGAGCACGATCAGGTCGGCGAGCGAGACCTTCCTGCCGGTCTGCTGCTCGAACTCGCCCTTCAGCCGCTCGAGCACCGGCAGCACGTCCCGGACGCCCTCGTTGACCGCCCAGTTGATCTGCGGCTCGAGGCGCAACCGCGCGCCGTTGGCACCGCCGCGCTTGTCCGTGCCGCGGTAGGACGCGGCGGCGGACCAGGCCGTGTGCACCAGCTGCGAGACGGTCAGCCCCGAGGCGAGCAGCCGCTGCTTGAGGTCGGCGATCTCCGCCTCGCCCACGAGCTCGTGGTCCACGGCCGGGAGCGGGTCCTGCCAGATGAGGTCCTCGGCGGGCACGTCCGGGCCGAGGTAGCGGACCTTGGGACCCATGTCGCGGTGCAGCAGCTTGAACCAGGCGCGGGCGTACTGGTCGGCGAAGTACTCCGGGTCGTTCCGGAAGCGCTCCGCGTACGCGCGGAGCTCGGGGTCGACCTTGAGGGCCATGTCGGCCGTGGACATCATCGGCGGGTTCTTCTTGCCCTCGATGTGCGCGTCGGGGACGAGCTCCTGCGCCTCGGGGTTCGCCGGCTGCCACTGCTTGGCTCCGGCCGGGCTCTCGACGAGCTCCCAGTCGTAGCCGAACAGCGTCTCCCAGTAGGTGTTGTCCCAGGTCGTCGGCGTCGGGGTCCAGGCGCCCTCGAGGCCGCTCGTGATCGTGTCGGCGCCCTTGCCGGTGCCGTGCTGGCTGATCCAGCCGAGGCCGTTGCCGTGCACGGGGCAGCCCTCGGGCTCTGGGCCGACCAGCTCGGGGTTGCCCGCGCCGTGTGTCTTGCCGAAGGTGTGCCCGCCGGCGATGAGGGCGACGGTCTCCTCGTCGGTCATGCCCATCCGGCGGAAGGTCACCTTGATGTCGTGGCCGGAGGCGAGCGGGTCGGGCTGGCCCTTCGGACCCTCGGGGTTGACGTAGATCAGCCCCATGGTCACGTTCGCGAGCGGGCCCTCGTCGAGGTCGAGCGGAGTGTCGTCGGCGTAGCGCTCGTCGCCGAGCCAGGTGTCCTCCGGCCCCCAGAAGACCTCCCCGGGCTGCCAGTTGTCCTCGCGGCCGAAGGCGAAGCCGAAGGTCTTCAGGCCCATGTCGTCGTGGGCGACATTGCCGGCGAGCAGCAGCAGGTCGGCCCAGGACAGCGCGCGGCCGTACTTCTGCTTGACCGGCAGCAGCAGCCGGCGGGCCTTGTCCAGGTTGGCGTTGTCCGGCCAGCTGTTCAGCGGGGCGAAGCGCTGCCCGCCCTCGCCGCCACCGCCCCGGCCGTCCGCGATGCGGTAGGTCCCGGATGCGTGCCACGACATGCGGATGAACAGCGGGCCGTAGTGACCCCAGTCGGCCGGCCACCAGTCCTGCGAGGTGCGCATGACGTCGACGAGGTCGCGCTTGACCGCCTCGACGTCCAGCGTGGCGACCGCGGCCCGGTAGTCGAAGTCCGCGCCGAGCGGGTCGGAGTCCTTCGAGGGCTTGTTCAGCACCGACAGGTCGACCTGGTTGGGCCACCAGTCCCGGTTGCTCTGCGGTCGCCGGTTGGTGACCTGGGTCGGCGAGGGGATCGCCGGGTTCTCGCTCTCGCTGGTGCTCTCGCTCTGGTTCTTGTCGATCTCGTTGGTCACGACGTGCCTCTCTGTGCGCTGCGGAGGGAGGGGGCGGGAGGAGGGCTCGCTGCGCAGGACGGGCAGCGACCCCAGAACAGGACCTCAGCCTCGTCGATGACGAAGCCGGCCTCGGAGGAGGGGATCAGGCAGGGAGCGGCGCCGACCGTGCAGTCGACGTCGGCTATGGCCCCGCAGTCGCGGCAGACCAGGTGGTGGTGGTTGTCGCCGACACGCGCCTCGTAGCGGGCGTCGGAGCCCTCCGGCTGGATTCGCCGCACGAGGCCGGAGTCCTCGAGCACACGGAGCACGTCGTACACCGCCTGGTGCGACACCGCACCGAGCCGGGCACGCGCCGCGCTGATCAGCGCCTTGGTGTCGAGGTGCGGCTGCGCGTGGACGGCGTCCAGCACTGCGAGGCGCGGCCGGGTGACCCGCAGACCCGCCGCGCGCAGTACCCGCTCGAGGTCGGCTGCGTCCGGCACAGCCCCATCCTGGAATCTTCTCTAGAACGAGTCAAGAGAGAGGGGTGCTGTTCGAGGGTGACCGGCCCGAGGTCGTGGTCGATGGTGCGCAGGATCCAGGCCAGCCCGCTGCGGCCCTGAGGACCGGCAGCGTGGTCGACCACGTCCACGGCGACGAGCTCGTCGAGGAAGGTGTCGTCGCCTGCCATCTGGCGTCGGAGCCTCTCCTCGACGATCGCCCGCGCGCCTCGTTCCCCCATGCCGGAAAGCGTCGCATCGCGACGGCGCGGGTTCGTGGTCGACGGTTCTCGGCGCCCGCGCCGGCGGCTGCCCACTCGATGGAGGTGCAGGGGTCGGCGGCGCACTCGCCGGCGACACGACGACCGGCGAGATGTCGTTTGCGCGCCGCGTCGCCGCTGTGCGACCGTCCCGCCGATCGTGACCCCCTCGGCAGGAGGTGAGACCCGTGAACGCGTATCCGCAGTGGGTGCTCCCCTGCAGCCCACGATCACGCGACTGAGGTAGTCGCTCCCGGGAGCGCCCCGCCAGGCACTTCGCGAGAGGCGACTTCCATGAGCAGGACCCCTTCTCCCTCCCTGACCTCCACTGCGCCGACGGGCCCGGAGCGGGCGTTGGTCCTCGGCGGTGGCGGATCCACAGGCAACGCGTGGTTGATCGGCGTCATCGCCGGCCTGTGCGATGCCGGATCGGACGTGACCGACGCCGACCTGATCATCGGGACGTCGGCCGGATCGACGGCCGCGGCCCAGATCACCGGCGCGAGCCCGACCCAACTGATGGCCGACATCCTCGCCGCTGCGCCCCAGCAGCGGACCGGTCCGGTCGGACCCGCCGGTGGACGCGTTCCCACGGGGCCGGTGGCCGAGCACCTGGAGAGGATGAGCGCGATCATCGCTGCCGCTGAGGATGCGGCCGACATGCGCCGCAGGATGGGTGCGGCGGCGCTCGACATGGATGCGGCGTCGGACGGCTCCAGGCAGACGCGGTGGCGCGCTACCGTCGCCGCCCGGCTGCCCAGTCAGCACTGGCCGGACCGAGCAGTGCTCATCACGGTGGTCGATGCCCACACCGGTGAGCCGGTCGCGTTCGACCGCCACAGCGGAGTCGACCTGGTGGACGCCGTCGCCGCCAGCACCGCCGGCGGCCCGCCGTACCGCATCGGCGACCACTGGTACATCGACGGCGGCTACCGGTCCATCGAGAACGCCGACCTGGCGGCCGGCTACCGGCGGGTGCTGGTCCTGTCACCACTGGGCGGCAGCTCGTGGCACCCGCGGGAGTGGGGCACCCACTTGGCAGCCCAGGTCGACGCACTCCGCGCAGGCGGCAGCAGGGTCGAGACGATCACCCCGGAGGGCAGCGCCGAGCACCTGTTCGGCGCCCGCGCGATGGACCTGTCGCTGCGTCCGTCCGCCGCTCGAGCCGGCTACGACCGAGGTCGAGCGCTCGCCGAGCAGCTCACCGAGTTCTGGCGGTGAGCGCACGGTCGTGCACGTGGTGCCTCATCGGCACGGCCAGGCGCAGGACGGCCCGGTGGAGCAGCCTCGGATCCCCCCGACCGAGTACGTGGTGACCGAGTTCGAGCCGAGCCGCTCGTTCACCTGGGTGGCCACCGGCCCGGGCGTCCGCATTACCGCTCGGCACCTGCTCGAGCAACTCGGCACCGGTCGCACGCGCGTGACCCTGGCGGTGGAGCAGGCCGGGCCCGTGGGGGCGGTGATGGGACGGTTCCACCGCCGCCTCACCGATCGCTACCTGACCGCCGAGGCCGAGGGGATCACGGCCAGGAGCGAGGGACGGGTGTCGTCTCGCTGACCCGCCTCCCAGCGCGGCCTGGTCAGCGCGTCACCGGTGAGGACGGTGGCGCCGTCGTCGGCTGTCCTGACCGCCCCGGGCTCGGGTCATCCCGGGGCGGTCAGGGGTTCACCGGGCGGGAACGGGCGGAGGCGGTGCGGTTGCGGCCGGGTCTCCGGAGGGCGCAGGCGAGGTGGGCCACGCGGGGTGCGAGCCGGGGTCGGTGCCGCCCTGGTCGAGCCGGAACGGTGGATAGCGGTCGGTCATCAGCGACGTGTAGGCGGCCACCCGCAGCACCCAGCGGTCCACCCCGAGGATGAAGTCGTACAGCGGCCTGGGGTAGCGGCCCGTGAACAGCAGCACGAGTGCGGCGATGCACACCAGCAGGGAGAGTAGGCTGATGCTCGCTCCCCAGGTGCTGTCGGCGTCCCCGGCCCGGGTGGCCAGCCAGATCCCGCCCCCCACGAAGACCGAGATGATCAGGTAGTGCGGGATGGCCAGGAGCCACCACTTGATCAGCACCAGCCCGCGGGAGAGCCGCTCGGGGTACTCGACGTCGAGGTGGGCGGGGTAGTCGGGCACGTCGGCGAGGGTGAACGGCGGATAGCGGTCGGTGCCCAGCGCCCCGTAGCCGTAGTAGTGCACCCGCCAGCTCCAGCGGAGGACGCCGACGTTGAAGTCGAACAGAGCCCGCGGATAGCGCCCGGTGATCAGGATCGCGAAGAACGCGACCACACCGACCACGGTGAAGGCCAGCCACAGGAACAGCAGCACGACGACGTGCGGGATGAGCAGCAGCCACTTCACCAACCACAGCGCCCTCGACGGGGCGTCCTCTGTCGCGTCCACTCGGACCGGGTACGGAGTGCGGTTCTCTGTCACGTCTCCTCCTCACAGGGCAGGGTCCAGTTCCCCCGTGATGTGGATGGCCCGTCTCAGGCAGGCTCGACGTCGCCGCGGGCCGGGCGCCCGGTGGCTCGTCCGGTCTGCCGGCGGACTCCCCGCCCGCCGGGACCTCAGGACCGAGTAGTGCCCGGGTGGCGGGCCGGCGGAGGCCGTTGATGCGCTCGGGACATCGCGCACCTCCAGGTGTCGCGAGTCAGCCCCTGGCTGAGGCGGCTGCGTGACGGCACGGTAGACCCGCACCTCACCGTTCCACAACCACCAGTTGCGTTAACAAGCCGTAGAATCAGACAACAGCCCTGTCACCTGGGCGTCGCCGCCGCATCCATCCGAAACGGGAGGTCGTGGAACGCATGGACCTCGACCGGGACACCGCCGTCCCCGGCCGGGGCAGGCCACGGGATCGCACCCTCGACGAACGCATCCTCGAGCAGGCCCTCGCCCTCCTCGGCTCGCAGGGCTACGCGGCCATGACCCTCGACGAGCTGGCGGCGCGCAGCGGCGTCGCGAAGACCACCGTCCTGCGCCGGTGGCCGTCGAAGGCCGCGGTCGCCGCCGCCGCAGTCCAGCGGCTGGCCCTGCAGAGCGTCGACGTGCCGGACTCCGGCTCTCTGCGAGGTGACCTGCACGCGCTGCTGCACGGCGCCGTGGACACGTTCGCGCGCGGCCGGGGGCAGTTCGTTCCCCGGCTGCTCCGGGAGTCCGGCCACCACCCCGAGATCACCGAGCTGCTGTTCACCGTCATCCACACCCGCCGACAGGCCTACCGGCGGACCCTGGCGCAGGCCATCGCCCGGGGCGAACTGGCCCCGTCGGTCGACCAGGACCTGATCATCGACCTGCTCATCGGCCCGATCTGGACGCGGCTGCTGATCACCCGGGAGCCCATCACGGCCGAGTACGTCGACTCCATCGTCCGTGCCGTGCTGACCGCCTTCGACGTCGAGTCCGCGGCAGAGGCCTCGGCCGTGGAGTCGTAGCAGCGAACCGGCGGAGCACCCGCGTTCCGCCGCCTGGCTGGCGCCTGGCCCGGGAGCCCTACCCGTTCGAGACGAACTGCCCCGGGGTGTTCGCCGCTGGAGACGTGCGGTACGGCTCGGTCGAGCGAGTAGCCGGTGCGGTCGGCGAGGGGTCGGTGACCGTCGGCTCCGTGCACAGGCACCTCGCCGACCTCAGCGCCGCGGAGGAACGGTCGGCGGGAGTGAGGAGGACGACGCCTGCGTGAGGCCGTGGGTGCCCGAGCCCACGCCCCTGCCCGGGGCGGTCCTTCGTGTTCAGGACGCGATCACCGCACTGGCAGCGGTCCTCCCCGCGACGTGAGGGTCGATGTCAGCGAGGGATGCGTTCGGGGCGGATCCCGATGCCGATGAGCCGGGCGGGGAGGGCCTGGAGCGCGGGGTGGGCCTGCAGCACCCGGAGCAGCCGCGGTGTGCCGACCGGTCGGTCGCCGGAGAGCACCCGGGTGAGGAACCGGCGCTGGATCTGCCGTTGCACCAGTTGGGTGACCACGGTGGGGAGCAATCGGCGGCGACGGACCCGTCCGAGGTGGTGCGACGTCAGGCGGCCGTCGAGCAGGGGAGGAGCCAGTAGCCGGGCCGCCGCGACGGCGTCCTGGACGGCGAGGTTGATGCCCACACCGCCGATCGGGGACATGGCGTGGGCGGCGTCGCCGATCAGCAGGAGCCCGGGCAGGTGCCACCGCGTCAGCCGGTCCACCCGGACGTCCAGCACGCGGACGTCGTCCCAGCCGGTCAACTCCTCCACGGCGGCTCCCATCCCGGGCAGCAACCGGGCCAGCTCCGCCCGGAACGCCGGCAGGCCGCGTTCCCGCACGGCGTGGAAGCCGCCCTTGGGGACCAGGTAGGCCGACTGCCAGTACTCGCCGCGGTCGATGAGGACCAGCAGCCGCCCGCTCGTCAGCCGGCCCGCGCCGCCGAACGAGGGCCCGGATCCGTCGGGCAGCCGGGGCAGCCGGAACCAGAGGACGTCCATCGGCGCGCCGAACTCGCGCGGCCGGAGGCCCGCGTCGGCCCGCAGGCGGGAGTGCCGGCCGTCTGCCGCGACGGTCAGCTGCGCCCGGATCTCGTGCTCGCCGTCGGCTGTCCGGTAGCGCACACCGCGGACCGCGCCGCCCTCCCGGATGAGACCCACGGCCTCGGCGTCCATCCGCAGGCCGAAACGGGGGAGGCCCGCTGCCTGATCGGCGAGGAAGTCCAGGAAGTCCCACTGCGGCATGAACGTCAGGAAGGGGAAGCGGCCGGGCAGCGTGGCGAAGTCCGCGAGGACGAACGTGCCGTCGTCCGTGGTCACGCCGAGGCGCCCGACCTCCTGGTGGGGCAGCCGCAGGAACGCCTCGGCCATCCCCAGGTCGTCGAGCAGGCGCAGCGTCGACGGGTGGATGGTGTCCCCGCGGAAGTCCCGCAGGAAGTCGCCGTGTTTCTCGAGGACGGTCACGTCCACGCCGGCGCGCGCCAGCAGCAGCCCCAGCACCATCCCCGCCGGTCCGCCGCCCACGATGCAGCAGGTCACCTCGGTCCTGTCGTCCTGCTCAGACGCGCGCACGTCCGTCCTCCTCTCGTCCCGGCAGCTCGGATCCGGACACCCACGACCGGCGGATCGGCCGGTCCGCGCCGGGACGGGCGCCACAGCGGTTCACCGGCACCGGACGCGCCGCTAGCGTGGCGCCGTGCTCGCGGGCAGAGCGGACGAGCTGGCCCTGATCGGTCGCGTGCTCGACGACGCGCGCCGGTCCGCCGGGTGCTCCCTGGTACTGCGCGGCGGGGCGGGCATGGGCAAGTCGGTCCTCCTCGACGCTGCCCGGCGGCAGGCCGACGACATGACCGTCCTGCTCGCCCAGGGGGTCGAATCGGAGTCCGAGCTGCCGTTCGCGGGACTGCACCAGCTCCTCCGCGGAACACTCCAGCACCTGCCACGCATCCCGTCTCCGCAGGCCGACCACCTCCGCGCCGCGCTGGGCCTGGCTCGCGGCGGTGCCGTGGACCGGTTCCTGATCTCGGCAGCCGTCCTGAGCCTGCTCGCCGAAGTTGCCGAGACCCGACCGTTGCTGTGCCTCGTCGACGACGCGCACTGGCTGGACGTGGCCTCGGCCGATGCTCTCGTCTTCGCCGCCCGACGCCTGCACGCTGAGGCCGTTGCCGTGGTCTTCGCCGCCCGTGACTCGGGAGGCCGCCGGTTCGCCGCCACTGGGTTGCCGGAGCGGCGGCTGCGGGGCCTCGACCCGGCGGCGGCGGCGCAGGTCCTCGGCGCGCCACGGGGAGCAGACGTGCCGCCGGACATCGCCGTCCGGCTGACCGAGGCGACGGGCGGCAACCCGTTCGCCCTGGTGGAGCTGCGCTCTGCCCTGGCCGCCCGGCAGCTGACCGGAGCGGATCCGCTGCCGGTTCCGCTGCCGCTCACCGACGGCCTCGTCAGCGTGGCCCTGGACCAGGTCCGTCGTCTGCCCGACTCCACTCGGACGTTGCTCCTCGTCGCCGCGGCCGACGACACGGGCAGCGCCGGCACCGTGCTGCGCGCCGCGGCGGAGCTGGGCATCGACCCGGAGGCCATGGCGCCGGCCGAGGCCCTCGACCTGGTGACCGTGGCCGGCGACGACCTCGCCTTCCGGCATCCGCTGGTGCGGTCGGCCATCGTCGCCGCCGCGACCTCTCCCGAGCGGCGGGCCGCCCATCGTGCGTTGGCCACAGCACTGGCCGACGACGCCGACCGCTGCGCCTGGCATCGGGCGAGCGCCGCGGTGACGCCTGACGCCGACGCGGTGGCCGGGCTGGTGGCGGCCGCGGCCCGCGCCCGCCAGCGCGGCGGCCACGACGCTGCTTCGGCCGCGTCGGAGCGGGCGGCGCAGCTGTCCTCCGCCGCTGAGGCCACCCCGCACCTGGTGCAGGCGGCGGTCGACGCCTGGCTCGCCGGCCAGACCGACCGCGCCCGGGACCTGGCGTCGCGGGCGCGTTCCCGCGCCACCGGGCCGCTGCGTCGGGAACTGGACCGGCTGACCGGGATGATCGAGTTCCGCTGCGGGCGGCCGGCGGAGGCGTTCGGGCTCCTCGTCCGCGCCGCCGAGGAGGCCGGGAGCGACAGCCAGGCGGTGCACCTGCTCGCGGAGGCCTCCGAGGCCGCCTCCATCGCCGGCAACTTCGCCGGCTGTGGGCAGGCTGCCGCCATCGCCGACGGTCTGGGCCGGCCGGGTCGGGTGGACGACGCGGTCATCCGGGACTTCGTGATCGGTATGGGCGCCTTCCTCACCGGCGACCGAGAGCGCGCGGTGCCGCTCCTGCGGCAGGCCGTGACCGCGAGCCACCGGCTCAGCGAGGTCGTGCCCATCGCCCAGGCCGGGCGGGCGGCGTGGTACCTCGGGGACGAGGCCGGAGCCCAGGTGCTCTTCGAGCGGGCGGTGCAGCTGGCGCGCGAGCGGGGCCAGCTGGGGCTCCTGCCGTACACGCTCAACCGGGTCGCCGCCGGCGAGGTCGTGGCGGGGCGCTGGGCCTCGGCGACGAGCTACTACGAGGAGGCGCTCGAGCTCGCCCGCAGCACCGGGCAGGACGAGCTGGTGGGGCACCTGCTCGGGGGCCTGGCGCTGCTCGCGGCCTTCCGCGGGGACGAGCGGGGACTGGCCTCGCTCGAGGAGGAGTTCCGCCGGGTCGCCGAACCCCGGGGGCTGCTGCTGCCCCAGGAGCAGGTGGCCTGGGCGGTGGGTCACCTGCACCTCTCCGCCGGTCGCACGGCCGAGGCGTTGGCCGCCTTCCGGCCGATCGTCCACCCAGCGGTCCTCGCCTCGTCGCTGGTCGACCGCGTCGACGCCGCGGTGCGCGCGGGGGAGGTCGCCCTGGCCCGCTCGTGGCTCGTGTCCGCGCTCCCCGAGGCCGGCACGACCGACGCCGGCCACCTCCCCGCGGGACCGGCGCACGCGTGTGCGCTGCTCCACGAGGAACCCGAAGCAGGCCTGCGGCACGCCTGCCGGCCGGAGACCCCGGGCCGGCCCTTCGACCGGGCCCGGGCCGCGCTCGCGCTCGGAGAGATCCTGCGCCGCAACGGCCGCCGGCTCGACGCGCGCACAGCCCTCGGCTGGGCCGTGCACGGACTCGAGCAGCTGGGCGCGGAGCTGTGGGCCGAGCGCGCCCGGCGCGAGCTGCGTGCCGCGGGCCGGTCGATCCGCGCCGACCGGCCCGGCCCGAACGCCGCACTGACGCCCCAGGAGCTGCAGGTGGCCCGGTACGCCGCCCAGGGCCGGTCCACCCGGGACGTCGCCGCGCTGCTCTGCCTGTCCCCGAGGACCATCGACTTCCACCTCCGCAACGTCTTCGCCAAGCTGGGCGTCGCGTCGAGGACCGAGCTGGCCCACCTGCCCCTGGACAGGCTGGCCGGCCCGCGCGCCGAGAGCCGCCCGCGGCGAGCGGGATGACCGCCGGGCCGGGGCGCGGCTCCCCGTAAGGTCATGACCGGTCGGTCCGCACCAGCGACGGCCCGGTCTCCGGCACCGCCTGGCCGCGCCGGACCGGCAGCCGGAAGGCCAGCACGGTCAGCAGGACGGCGGTCAGCGAGACCAGGCTCAACGTCACCGTCTGCAGGACCTCGTCGCTGGTCGTCTGCAGGACGTGCACGTGCTCCTGGTGGTAGAGCTGGTGCGGCAGGTTGGCCACGACCGCGGCCAGGCCGGTCGCGCGGGCGAGCCAGACCCCACCGGTCAGGAGGGCCACGAGCGCGATGACACCGAAGGCCAGGTTGCCCTGCCCGACGTCACGGAGCAGGTGCTCGTTGTAGGGGCCGTCCACGCTCACCCAGTGGCGGCCGAAGCCGGGGAAGTCCCGGTAGAAGGACGCGGGCGCGAACATCTGCCAGGCTCCGGCGGCGAGGCCGAAGAACGCGAACCAGGCCAGCAGGACGTTGACGGTGCGACGCATGGGTGCCTCCTCGGTGTGCGGGGATGTCAGGCCACGGCGGCGAAGGCCCGCCGCGCCGCGTCGACGGTCTCGTCGACGTCGTCGTCGCTGAAGGCGACGCAGATCCGGTTGTCGGTGAGCACGTACGGCGGCAGCAGGACGCCGGCCTCGAGCATCGAGAGACGGAACGCCTCTGCCCGGGCGAAGTCCGCGTCGACCGCCTCACGGAAGGTGACAGGTGCCTCGGCGCGCCAGTTCACGCACCAGGCGGAACCGATGCCGGTCACGACCGCCGACACACCGGTGTCCGCGATCGCCCGGGTCAGCCCGTCGCGCAGCCGGCCGCCCAGGCGGTCGAGCCGTTCGATCCCGCCGTCCTCGAGCAGCGCGATGGTGCGCCGCGCGGCCGCGACCGCGTAGGGAGCCGCGTGGTGCGTCCCGTCGAGGGTCACGGCCGGCCCCAGCAGCTCCATGAGATCGGCGCGCCCGGCCAGTGCGGCGATCGTCCAGCCGTTCCCCAGCGCCTTGCCGAGGGCGGTCAGGTCAGGGGTGACCCCGGCGATGGCCTGGTAGCCGCCGAGGTGGTGGCGGAACCCCGTCTTCACCTCGTCGAACACGAGGACGGCGCCGTGCCGCGTCGACTCCTCCCGCAGGAGCTCGAGGAAGCCGGGGGCGGGGGCGGCATTGGTGTAGCTGTGCAGGTACGGCTCGGCGAAGACGGCGGCGAGCTCCCGTCCCTGCGCGGCGAAGACCTCGCGAACGGCAGCCGCGTCGTTCCAGTCGACGACGGTGGTCCAGGATCCGGCGTCCGGGGCGGCGCCCGCGGAGTTGGGTTCGACGGGGCCGGGAGCGCGCCCCGGGGCGACGTCGAAGTTCGCCCCGACTCCGAGGTCGCCGGTCCAGCCGTGGTAGTGCCCGTGGAACTTGAGGACCCGGCTGCGGCCGGTCGCGGCACGCGCCACGTGCAGCGCGTGCTGGAGCGCGTCCGTCCCCGTGGTGAGGAAGGCGACCTCCTCCGCCGACGGGACGACGGAGACGATCTTCTCCGCCAGTTCCACCTCGCCCGCCTGCGGGCCGACCCAGTTCAGGTCCACCCGGGCGGCCGTCTCGGCGACGGCGGCGTTCACCCGCGGATCGGCGTGGCCGATGACGATCGGCCCGTAGGACAGCAGGTGGTCCAGGAAGCGCCTGCCCTCCGCGTTCCACAGGTAGGCGCCCTGCGCGCGGGTGACGACGTCGCCGTACAGCTCACGTCCACCCGCGGAGACCCCGTGCGGGAGGACGCGCTGCGCGCGCGCGAGCAACTCCGCCCGGTCGACCTGCCGGTCCTCGGTCCCGGCGCGCCGGAGAACGGTCATGGCGTCTCCCTCGGAAGGGCGCCGGTCCGACCGGCGCCGATGAGGGAGACGGTGCGCCCCTCGAAGGCCGCTGCGCACCGGCAGGATCGCCGGGTTCCTCCTGGCGTGGGCGACGCTCGGGACCACCGCCGGGCACGAAACCGGCGCCGCGCGGCAGTTCACCGACCGGGGCCGGGGAGACGCCACTGCCGGGTCGTGCGACGGCGGAACCCGGCGATTCCGCCGGGGCGCGCCGGGCGCGGGCTCCCTACCGTCCCCCTCACCCGCGGCGCGGGCCCGTGCCGGGAGCGGCCATGAGGGGCGCAGTCCCTCGCTCGCGGCCTGCAGCCGCCGTCCCAGGAGGAGTGTCATGACCACCGTCCTCGTCACCGGCGGCTCGGGTCTGCTCGGCCGCGCCGTCGTCGACCGGCTCACCGCGTCCGGCCACAGCGTGCGCGTGTTGAGCCGCACGACGCCCGCCGGGCCAGCGCCGTCCGTCCATGCCCTCCGAGGGGATCTGCACACCGGTGGCGGGCTGGCACAGGCCGTGACCGAGGCCGAGGTGATCGTGCACTGTGCCTCCGACCCCCGCCGCCCCCAGGACGTCGACGTCGCGGGAACCGTGCGGCTCCTCGCCGCCGCGCGCCGGGCCGGCCGGCCGCACCTGGTCTACATCTCCATCGTCGGCGCCGACCGCATCCCCTGGGCCTACTACCGGGCCAAGGTCGCGGCGGAGGGGCTCATCGCGGAGTCCGGGCTGCCGTGGACCACGCTGCGAAGCACGCAGTTCCACGAGTTCAGCCTCTCCGCCGTGCGGCGACTGACCCGATCACCCCTGGTCCCGGTCGTCCGCGGCTGGCGGTTCCAGCCGGTCGACGTCGGCGAGGTCGCCGACCGGCTGGTCGCCGGCGTCGCTGCAGGACCCGCGGGCCGGGTCCCCGACCTCGGCGGCCCCGAGGTGCTCGGCATGGCCGAGCTGGTCCGCGACTACCTGACGGCGGCGGGCGACAAGCGCGTGCTCGTCCCGCTCGCCGTCCCCGGCGGCTTCTCGGCAGCGTTCCGCGCAGGCGCCAACCTCGCGCCGGCCGCCCGGGCGGGGGGACAGACCTGGACGGACTTCCTCGCCTCGTCCGTACCGGCCCGCCGCCAGGTGGCCTCCGCTCGACCGGCCCGGATCCGGTGACCCGGAGCCCCCATCACACAGCCGAGGCACCCGCCGTGGTCCGGCGGCGAGGGCCCGAAGGAGGAGAGATGCGCGTGTTCGTGACCGGTGGGACCGGTGCCCTGGGGACCCCCACCGTCGGCGTGCTCCGGAGCCGGGGGCACGACGTCCGTGCCCTCGCCACCGGACCGGAGTCCGCGGCGAGACTCCGGGCAACCGGGGCGGAGCCGGTGCCGGGTTCGCTGTTCGACCGGGAGCTCGTCGCGACCGCCCTCGCCGGCAGCGACGTCGTCCTCCACCTGGCGACCCGCATCGCTCCGCTGTCCACCGCCCGGCGGCGCTCCGCCTGGGCCGAGAACGACCGCATCCGTGCTCAGGGCACCCGCGTGCTCGTCGATGCGGCGCTGGCCGCCGGGGTGGGCGCCGTCGTCTACCCGAGCTTCGCGCCGGTCTACGCCGACGGCGGAGCCGAGTGGCTCTGCTGGGGGTCACCGATCGCGCCCACGGACGTCCTGGAGTCCACGGTCGTCGCCGAGCGTGAGGTGGAGCGCTTCTCCGCGGCAGGCGGACGTGGCGTCGCGCTGCGGATGGCCGGCGTGTACGGGCCCCACTCGGCGGCGACCCGCGACGTGCTCGCTCTGGCGCACAGGGGCGTCTCGGGATTCGTCGGCCGTCCCGAGGCCTACCAGCCCTTGATCTGGGACGAGGACGCCGCGACCGCACTCGTCGCTGCCGCGGAGTCGACCGAGCTCCGCGGCGGCTACGACGTCGCCGACGACGAGCCCATGACCCGGGAGGAGCTGGCTCGTGCCTTGACGACGGCCGTGCGCCGGCGTTCGGTTCGTCGCCCTCCGACCCCGTTGGTACGAGCCGCGCTGGGGCGGCGCCTCGACTTCTTCCTCCGCAGTCAGCGGGTCTCCAACCGGCCGTTCAGGGATGCGACGGCGTGGGCGCCGCGCGTTCCGTCGGCCGCCGAGGGGCTGTGCCGACTCGGGACGAACTGCCAGGACGACGCGACGGCGACTCCGCACCGGTCGTCCGTCCCGCACGAGGGCCGGTAGGGCAGGACTCGACCCGGCTCCATGCCCGGCGCCGGGACCGGAGCACGAACGAGAGGAGCAGAACGTGACCACGACGCACACCCAGGTGCTGATCGTCGGCGCGGGACCAACAGGCCTGACCCTCGCCTGTGACCTGCGTCGGCGTGGGATCGACTGTCGCCTCATCGACCGCGCCGAGGCATTCCACCACCGCTCGCGCGGCAAGGGGCTCCAGCCGCGCACCCTCGAGGTCTTCGACGACCTGGGCATCGCCCGGTCGGCGATGGCCGTGGGCAGGAGGGACCACCACCTCCGGGTGTACTCGGCCGGGCGTCTGGCGGCCGAGTTGAGGGTCCGCCCCCGCGGCGGGCGCCCCGGCGTCCCCTTCCGCGACCTGTTGATCGTCCCGCAGTGGCAGACCGAGCAGCTGCTGCGCGACCGGCTGGTCTCCCTGGGTGGTGCCGTGGACCTGAGCCGTGAGCTGCGCGCCCTGGAGCAGGACGAGCGCGGAGTCACCGCGACAGTCCTCGACCTGAGCTCGGGCGCTGCCGAGCAGGTCCACGCAGAGTTCCTCGTCGGATGCGACGGAGGGCGCAGCACGGTGCGGGAGGCGGTCGGCCTGCCGCTCCGGGGACGGGCGAAGCCGCAGCGCCTCGTGCTCGGCGACGTGCGGATCGACGGGCTGGCCCGTGACGTCGCCGTCGTCGTCTTCGACGGGGAGGACTACCTGGCCGCCGACCCCCTCACCGGCTCCGGCACCTGGCAGGTGCAGGCCAGCGTCCGACCGGACGCGACCGGATCGACCGAGCGTGCCTCGGTCGAGCTGTTCCAGCGGCTGTTCGCCGAGCGGGGATTCCCGGGCGTCGAGATCCACGACGCGACCTGGTTGTCGGACTTCTCGCCACGAGCGGCGATGGTGGATGCGTACCGGAGCGGTCGCGTCCTGCTCGCGGGCGATGCCGCGCACGTGCACAGCCCGGCCGGGGGACAGGGCATGAACACCGGTGTCCAGGACGCGTACAACCTCGGCTGGAAGCTCGGTCTCGTGCTGGCGGGCAAGGCGCCGCGGTCCTTGCTGGACACCTACCAGGAGGAGCGGCTGCCGATCGCGCGGTCTGTGCTGAAGGGCAGCGACGCCGGGCACGGTGTCGTCTTCTCGGCCCATCCGGTCATCCGTGTCCTGCGGGAGAGGGTGCTGGCTCCGCTCCTGGCACTCGACGCCGTGCAGGAGGCGATCCTCGACCGGTCCGCCGAGCTCGACCTCGGCTATCGCGCTGGTCCGCTGTCGTGCGAGGGGAGCCGTGGCAGAGGCCGGCCGGGGCCGGGTCCAGTGGCTCGCTACCGGTTCCACCGGGGCCCGCATGCCGGCGACCGAGCACCCGACGCACGAGGCACCGACGCGATCACCGGTCGGCCGACGCGGCTGTTCGACCTGTTCCGGGGCACCCACTTCACGCTGTTGCTGTTCGCCGGCACCGCGCCGAGCCACACCGCTCGGGACCGGCTGGGGGCCGTCTCCAGATCCCTCGCCGGCCTGCTCCCCGCCGACGTCCGACTGTGCCTCGTGGTGCCCGACGGCCGCGTGCTCGACGGGCCTGAGCCCCCTGCCGTCCTCCACGACCACCACCGCGAGGCGCACCGCCTCTACGGCGCAGCGGCGACGTCGCTCTACCTGGTCCGCCCCGACGGGTACATCGGGTTCCGCGCGCTGCAGGCAGATCGGGTCGAGCTCCTGGACTACCTGTCGACCGTCGTCGGCCTGCAGGAGGCCTGCCTGACCCTGCTGAACGCGCCTGCCGCATGACCACGCGATCCGCAGAGGCAAGCACGGCGGGCACCCCCTCCTCGCGGTGATCACGTGAGCGGGTCCGGCGCCCTGGATGAGTGGTGGTGGAGGGTCGCGGGTCCAGCGGCCGTCAGCCGCGGCCGACGTAGGGCATCGCCGTCGCGAGGACCGTCAGGCTGGCGACGTTCGCCTCCAGGGGCAGGCCGGCCATGTAGACGACGGCGCGGGCGACGTCCTCGACCGGCATCCGCGGCTCGGGGCGGGTGCTGCCGTCGGCCTGCAGCACGCCGTCGGCCATCCGCTCGGTCATCTCCGTGGCCGCGTTGCCCACGTCGATCTGGCCGCAGGCGATGGCGAACGGCCTGCCGTCGAGGGACGTCGACTTCGTCAGCCCGGTGATCGCGTGCTTCGTGGCGGTGTACGCGGCTGTCCTGGGGCGCGGCACCTGGGCCGCGATCGAGCCGTTGTTGATGATCCGGCCGCCCTGCGGCCGCTGCGCCCGCATGACGCGGAACGCCTCCCGGGTGCACAGGAAGGCACCGGTGAGGTTCACCGCCACGACGGCCTGCCACTCGGCCAGGGGCGTCGCGTCGAGGTCCGTGGCGGGAGCGGACCGGCCGGCGTTGTTGAACAGCAGGTCCACCCGGCCGTGGGTGTCGACGACGCCGTCGAACAGCGCCCGCACCGACGTCTCGTCGGTCACGTCGGTGGGAACCGGGCGCAGGCGGGCGGGGCTCCGTTGGGCCACCGCCTCCAGCGCCGCACGGCGCCGCCCGGCGAGGACGACCTCCCAGCCCTCGGCGGCCAGGGCCAGGGCGGTGGCCGCCCCGATGCCGCTGCCCGCGCCTGTCACGATGGCGACCGATCCGCGCACGTCGGCTCCCTCCTGCCTGCGCGCCATCCTGCCAAGAGGACCCGGGGCACGAGGTGGCCGGCGGTGCAGGACCCCCGGTGTCGAGAACTCGGCACCGGCTCCGCTCCCAGGACGAGGGCGGCCACGACCGGCCGCGCGACGACGAGGAGGAGCACCATGACGACCCTGCGGATGGACCACGTGAGCGTCGTCGTCGACGACCTCGAGGCGGCGATCGCGTTCTTCGTCGAACTCGGCCTGGAGGAGGAGGGGAGGGCGCCGGTCGAGGGACCGTCGGTGGACCGGGTCAACGCACTCGAGGGCGTCCGGGTCGACATCGCGATGATGCGGACCCCGGACGGCTCCGGCCGGCTCGAGGTGACGCAGTTCCACAGCCCGGCGGCGGTCCGCGCCGAGCCGGAGAACGCCCTGGGGAACACGCTGGGCCTGCGCAGCATCATGTTCGCGGTCGACGACATCGAGGACGTCGTGGCCCGCCTGCGCGCCCACGGCGCGGACCTCGTCGGTGAGCTGGCCCAGTACGAGGACAGCTACCGGCTCTGCTACGTCCGCGGCCCCGCGGGGATCATCGTCGCCCTGGCCGAGCAGCTCGGCTGACGGCCCGTCGCGGCCGACCCGGGAGCGACCGGGACGACCGGCGAGGAACGTCAGCGCGCGGCGGGACTCCGCTGGACCGCCCGCGACACGGCCCGCGCCACCGCGACGACCGCCGGGACGAGGGTCGCCGGCTGCAGCGACGCCGTCGGGACCACGACCGAGAGGGCGGCGACCGCCGTCTGCCGGGCGTCGAAGACCGGTGCCGCGACCGACGACATCGGCTCGGGCAGGCGGAGCGAGGACACCGCGACCCCTTCGCGCCGCACGCGGGCGATGGTCCGTCGCAGCTCCGCGGCGGACAGGCCGCGCCGCTCCTCCGGCAGGGGGAGCTCGCCGGCGAGCACCTCCTCGTGCACGTCCCGCGGTGCGTTCGCCAGCAGGACCAGCCCCACGCCCGTGGCGTGCAGGGGCAGCCGGCCACCGACCCGGAACAGCACCCGGCCGGCCCGGTGTGCCGACAGGCGCTCGACCAGGACGGCCTCCGTGTCGTCCCGGACCGCGAGGAGCACGTGCTGGCCGGTGGCGTGGTGCAGGTCCTGCATGAAGGGGAGTGCCGCGGCGCGCAGCCCGTGCCCGCGGGGGGAGAGGGCGGCGATCTCCAGCAGGCGCAGCCCGATGACGAACTGGCCGTCCCCGGTGCGCTCCAGGGCACCCCACTCGGTGAGCCGGCGGGCGAGCCGGAGGGTCGTGGCCTTCGGCAGACCGGCGCGCGCACTCAGCTGCGCGAGCGAGAGCGCGCCGCCGCGGTCCTCGAACGCCGAGAGGAGCCGCAGGGCGCGGTCGACCACCGGCTCGCCCTGCGCCGGCTTCCGGCCGCGTCGAGCCACCGGACTCTCGGTCATGGCCGTCCTCCCGCGTGGTTCCAATGGATGAAACCACTGTTCTGGCGTGCCCGTGCCCGAACCCAGACTGGCCGCATGACCACGTTCCCCAGCGCCGACCGGACGAGCCCCGTGGCCGCGGAGGCCGACGTCATCGTCATCGGCGGCGGGCCGGTCGGGCTGACCCTGGCCCACGAGCTCGGGAGCCGCGGCGTCGGCGTCGTCCTCGTCGAGCCGCGCACCGAGCCGGACACCTCGTCGCCGCGGTGCAAGCAGGTGAACCCGCGGTCGATGGAGCACTTCCGGCGGCTCGGGCTGGCCGACGCCGTGCGGGCCGCCTCGGGGCTGCCGTTCGGCTGGTCGGACTCCGCGGTGTTCTGCACCAGCCTCACCGGCTCCCAGATCGAGCGCTTCGACGGCGTGTTCGCCCTCTCCGACGTGCCCAGGTCCGAGTTCCCGGAGCCGGCGCAGTGGACGGCGCAGTACCGCATCGAGGCCGCGCTGCGAGCCGCCCTGCCCGCCCGGGACACGGTCTCGGCGCTCTGGGGCAGTCGGCTGGTGGACGTGCAGCAGGACGCCGCGTCGGTGGTCGTGACGATCGAGGACGCCGACGGGCACACCTCCCGCATCCGCGGCAGCTACCTCGCGGCGGCCGACGGCGGCCGGAGCACGGTGCGCCGCGCCCTCGACATCGGACTCGGTGGCCGCAGCTCCGCGATGGAGAACCTGCAGGTCGTCTTCGAGGCGCCCGGACTGGGGGAGCGGCACCCGCAGGGCAGGGCCGTGCAGTACTGGGTGCTCAACCCCGAGGCGAGCGGGCTGCTCGGCCGGCTCGACACCGCCGACACGTGGTGGGGGATCGTGATGGGCGCCCCGCTCGACGCGTCACCGGCGTGGACCGAGCAGGCCCTGCGGACGATGGTCGGCGCCGAGGTGCCGCTCCGCGTCCGGTCCCAGGACCCGTGGACGGCCCGGATGCTCATCGCCGACCGCTACCGCGAGGGGCGCTGCTTCCTGGCGGGCGACGCCGCCCACCTCAACCCGCCGTGGGGCGGCTTCGGCGCGAACACCGGGATCGGTGACGCCGTCGACCTCGGGTGGAAGCTCGCTGCCGCCGTGTCCGGGTGGGCCGGCGAGGAGCTGCTCGACTCCTACGAGGCCGACCGCCGTCCGGTCGCCGCCGCGACCATCGCCGAGGCCGAGCGCAACATGGCGGTGCTGACGCCCGAGCTCAGCCGGCCCGACCTGGACGGCGACGGGCCGTCCGCCGCGGCCGCCCGGGCCGCCGCCGCGGAGGCGATCCGCCGGGCGAAGACGTCGGAGACCTACACCCTGGGCTTCGTGCTGGGGACCGGCTGCCCCCAGTCGCCGCTGGTCGTGCCCGACGACCGCCCGGCTCCGCAGTCGGAGACGTCGGTGTACCGGCCCTCGGCCGCCCCGGGCATGCGGCTGCCGCACCTGTGGCTCGGCCCCGGCTGCTCGCTCTACGACCGGCTCGGTCCCGGCTTCACCCTGCTGGAGGTCGGCAGCGCGCCGGCACCCGACGCGTGGCGGTCGGCGGCCGACGAGCGCGGGATGCCGCTGCACACCCTGCGGCTGAACCGGCCGGACGCACACACCCTCTTCGGCGCGCGGTACCTGCTCGTGCGGCCCGACCACCTCGTCGCCTGGCGGGGGGACGACCTGCCGGCCGACCCCGGACCGCTGCTCGACCACGTGCGGGGCGGCGGCGGCCGGGGGAGTCACCCGGTGGCGGTGTCTGCGGTGTCGGGGTCGTAGGCGTAGATCCAGGCGCTGTCGACCAGAGGGTCGGCGGCGGCCAGGGCGGCGTCGCGGGCCTGCTGCTCGGGGCCGTCGGGCAGGTGGTTGACGTGCGCGCGGGCGTGGCTGATCTGCTGCAGCCGGGTGGTGCGCCCGATCCGCAGCGACTCGTACCGCTGCAGCGCGCGGGCCGGGGCGTGCCGGTCGGCGGCCAGGCAGGCGGCCAGCACGGCGGCGTCCTCGATGGACTGGGCGGCACCCTGGGCGAAGAAGGGGAACATCGGGTGCGCGGCGTCCCCGAGCAGGGTGACCGGGCCGCGGCTCCAGCGGTGCAGCGGTTCGCGGTCCAGCAGCGCCCACCGGCCCGGGGTGCCGGCCTGGGCGATGAGGTCCTGCAGGCGGGGGTCCCAGCCGGCGAACTCGGCGAGGAACTCCGCCACGGTGGCGGTGGCGCTCCAGGACTCGACGGTGACGTCCCCGGCCGGGGCGAAGGCCACCAGGTTGACCGCCGCCCCGCCCGAGATCGGGTAGTGCACCAGGTGGTGGTCGGGGCCGATCCACAGGGTCTGGGCGCGGCGGCGGGCGAAGTCCGGGGCGCGGTCGGCCGGCACGATGGCCCGGAAGGCGCACATCCCCGAGTAGGTCGCCGGGGCCGGCTCGGTGACTGCGCCGCGCACGGTCGAGTGCACACCGTCGGCGCCGATGACCACGTCGGCCTCGGCCGCGGTGCCGTCGGTGAAGGTCAGCTGCACCGTGTCGCCGGGCACCGTGACCGCGGTGCAGCGCTTGCCCAGCTGGACCGTGCCGGCGGGGACGACGGCGGCGATCGCGTCGAGCAGGTCGGCCCGGTGCAGGGTGTAGGTCCGTTCGCCGTAGAGGCGTGCGCAGGCGCCGGCCAGGTCCTCGGCGGACAGCACGCGCCCGTCGGCCCAGCGGCGGAACTCCCAGCCCACGTCCAGCGGGACGGCGGAGTCGCGCAGCGCGTCCAGGGCGCCCAGCCGGCGCAGCAGCCGGACGGCGTTGGGTGCCAGGACCAGGCCGGCGCCGACCTCCTTCACCTGCTGGGCCTGCTCGTAGACGGTGACCGGCAGGCCCGCGCGGTGCAGGAACGCAGCCGCGGCCAGGCCGCCGATGCCACCGCCGACGACGGCGATCCGGGGCGTGCCGGCGGACGAAGCGACCATGGTGTTCCGTGCTCCCTCTCGGTGGTCTGGCGGCTGCGCCCGGGCGGAGGACCCCGCCGGGGTGCGTGCCACCGGACGACCGGTGGCACGCACCCCGGGGGGTCGGTCGGCGCCGAGCGGTGTCAGCGCCCGGCCGACGGGCCGACGGCCGACCGCATCATCTTCTGCACCGTGGCCGCGTAGGGGGCCGGAGCGACCGTCGCGCGCACCAGCGTCTGCCGGTGTCGCTCGACGCGGGGCTTGCGCGACCCGCCGTCCGGCTCGCCCCAGAGCAGGGTGACCTGCTCGCCCGGCGTCGCGTGCTCGGAGTCGATCAGGGCGATCGAGAGGATCTTCCGCTCGTTGCTGCTGTAGCCGGTGTAGGCCGACAGCCCGACGAGCTCCCCGTCCAGGGTGCGGACCTCGTCCCGCTGCGTCATGTTCCCGTAGTCGGCGACCGGCAGCTCGAGGTACTTGTACGGCAGCCCCTCGTCGAGGAGGGAGCCGTAGATGCGCTGGAAGTCCTCCTTGTCCCAGACGAGCGTGACCTTCGTGCGCCGAGGCGCTCCGGCCAGCTGCTCCAGCGCCTCCCGGCCGATGAAGTCGTGGTCGAACTTGACGATGTGCCCGTACCCCAGGTCGTAGGGGGTGACGTAGTACTCCTCGACGCTGCTGGGGACGAAGCTCCCCGCGGTCGAGAACTGCCCCTCCCAGCTGTCGGCCGGGAGCCACTCCCGGTACGGCCGCAACTCCTCGGCGGTGTAGATCGCCGGCAGGGGGTAGGCCAGCCACGCCTGCTCGTACAGCGTGCTGTAGTACGCCTTGGTGCCGCCCTGACGCAGTCCGTGCTCGGCCCCCGCGGCGAGGATGGCGTCGCGCACCCGGTCGCCGTGCTCGAAGGGCCCGGAGAGCTCCACGCCGTTGTGTCCGGCCATGCCGTGCCGGAGGACGAGCACCTCGACGCCGGCGATGGTGACCCGCGCGGTGTGGAAGAACTTGATCTCCGGGGTGTCGCCCTCGACGACGGCGTCGAAGATCGAGGAGGCCCGGGGCCCGTCCAGCTGGAAGCGGAAGTTCCGCCGCCGGCCCGTCGGGTTGTCCGAGGTGTTGTTGTCCCGCTCGACGGTCACGTCCCAGTCCCCGGCCTGGGCCTGGTACTCGACCCAGTTCAGCAGCGGCATGCTGCTCACCAGCTCGTAGGTCTGGTCGCCGAGGTCGTAGAGGATGCAGTCGCCGATCACCTGTCCGCGGGGGGTGCAGCCGATCAGCTGCTTGCCCACGCCGGGATTGAGGTTCGCGAGGCTGTTCGCGGCGATCCAGCTCAGCAGGCGGAGGGCGTCGGGACCCTTCACGTACAGCTCGGGCATGTGGTGCGTCTGGTCGAACAGGATCGCCGTCTCGCGCCAGGCCCGCTGCTCGTCGCGCCAGTTGGAGTACTCGCCCCGCACCGGCGAGAGCTCCGGCCGGATGCGGCCGTGCGGGCCCGGCGTGTCGTTGTACAGGTAGGCGACCAGGTCGGGCGTGGCGTCGATCAGGTCCTGCAGCGACACGATCCCCTGCTCAGCGGTCATTCTCTCCACTTCCTCCTCTGCTTCCGGGAACACTCGTCGGCGTGGTCGGTGACCGGCCGGTGGGATGGCTGGTCAGTCGCCGGTCGACACGAGCAGCTCCGCCACGTCGACGGGGGCGTCGACGATGCCGTACTCCAGCATCAGGTCGGCGACCTGCTGGATGTCCTCGGGCCGGTTCTCCACGGCGAAGTTGACGGCTGCAGCGCGGACGCGACCTCCGGCGGGATCTGGGTGAACGTCGGGACGATCTCGCCCACGATGCCGGGATCCTCGCCCACCGCCTCCATCCCGCGGTCCAGCGCCCGGATGAACGCCGCCATCGTCGCCGGGTTCTCCTCGGCGAACGCGCCGGAGGTCATCCAGCCGGAGATCGGCAGGTCCTCGGTCGGCCCGGTGGAGATGTCCAGGACGAGCTGCGCGCCCAGCGTGTTGGTCGCGTTGGTCACGAAGGGCTCGGCCAGCCACGCGGCGTCGACGTCACCGGTCGAGAGGTTCTGGGGCATCTCCGGAAGGGGGATCTCGACGAAGGTGACGCTGTCCGGATCGACCCCGTTCTCCTCGAGCGCGGCCCGCGAGGTGAGCTCCATGATGTTGCCCAGCCCGTTGATCGCGATGCGCTTGCCGGCCAGGTCGGCCGGCGTCGTGATGCCGCTGCCCGGCACGGAGTAGAGGCCCTGGGGGCCCGGCCGGTCGTTCTCGCGGACGATGCGCAGCGGCAGGCCCTCCGAGGCGGCCTGTACCACCGACACGTAGTTCGCGTAGGCGACGTCGATGTCGCCGGAGACGATGCTCGTCACCAGCGTCGCGCCGCCACCGCCCGTCGAGGACGTCGGGTTCACGGTCAGACCCTCGTCCTCGAAGTAGCCCTCCTGGAGGGCGTAGTAGAACGCCGACGCCTCGGCGAAGGGCTGGACCCCGACGTTCATCTCGGTCGTCTCCAGGTCCCCCTGGCCGCTGCTGCTCTCGGCTGCGCTCGATGCGGCGTCCTCCTCGGACCCGCCGCACGCAGCGAGGGCCAGGGTGCAGACGGCGGCGGTCATCGCGACGGCTGCCTTCGCGGTCAGGGAGTGTCTCAACGGAGTCTCGCTTCCTCGTCGGGTCGGACGGACGGCTGGGGTGCCGGGAGGGGGAGTGGACTGGACTCGACTGCTGCAGGGGAGGACATCACGAGATGAGGAAGCCCTCGTAGTCCTTGGCCGCGACGTCGTCGGCGAGGTGCCGGTAGGTCCCGACCCCGCCGACGTAGGGCATGAAGACCCGCGGCTTGCCCGGGGTGTTGGCGCCGAAGTACCACGAGTTCGGCGACCGGACGTAGAGCGTCCGGCCGGCGGCCTCGTTGACGTGGTCGATCCAGGCCTGCTCGGCCTCCTCGGTGGCCTCGACGCGGCGTGCCCCGCGCAGTGCCGCGTGCTCGATCAACGCCGCGATCCACTCCACGTGCTGCTCGATGCTGTTGACCATGTTGCTGAACACCGAGGGGCTGCCGGGCCCGGCGACGATGAACAGGTTGGGGAAGCCCGCCGGCGCGACGCCGAGGTAGCTCCGCGGGCCGTGCGCCCACTTCTCCCGCAGGGTGCGGCCGTCGAGGCCGCGGATGTCGATCTTCAGCATGGAGCCGGTCATCGCGTCGAAGCCGGTCGCGAAGATGAGGACGTCCAGGTCGTACTCGGCCGCCGTGGTCCTCAGCCCGGTCGGCGTGATCCGCTCGATCGGGGCCGTCCGGACGTCGACCAGCGTGACGTTCTCGCGGTTGAACGTCTCGTAGTAGTCGGTCCCCGAGCACAGCCGCTTGGTGCCGAAGTGGAACCCGCGGGGCGAGAGCAGCTCGGCCACCTCGGGGTCCGCGACGATCTCCCGGATCTTGCCGCGCACGAACTCCGCGCACTCCTCGTTGGCGACGGGGTCGACCAGGATGTCGGAGAAGGCCCGCATCATGTACAGCCCGCCCAGCTGCCAGCGCAGCTCGAACTCCCGCCGCCGTTCCTCCGGCGAGACCTCCATGGCCCTCTTCGGGTTGGACAGCTGGTTGTGCCCGAAGCCGGACACGCGGGCCTTCGCGCGGCGCTCCGGGTACTCCGCCTTCCACTCCCGCTCGACCTGCTCGATCATGGGGTGGTTCTGAGCGGGCATCACGAAGTTGGCGGTGCGCTGGAAGACGGTCAGGTGCCCCGCCTGCTCGGCCACGACCGGGACCAGCTGGGTCGCCGAGGACCCGGTGCCGATGACGCCGACCCGCTTGCCGCTGGCGTCCACGCCCTCGTGCGGCCAGTCACCGGTGTGGAACCACTGGCCCTGGAAGGACTCGAGCCCGGCGATGTCCGGGACCTGCGCCACGGACAGCACGCCGGTCGCGAGGATGCAGAAGCGCGCCGAGAAGACCTCGCCGTGCTCGGTGCGGACCGTCCACCGCGACGACGCCTCGTCGAAGGTCGCCGCGTCCACCCGGCTGTCGAGCCGGATGTCGCGCCACAGGTCGTACCGGTCGGCGACGTGGCGGATGTAGCGGAGGAGCTCCGGCTGCGCCGCGTACCGCTCGGTCCAGTGCCACTCCTGCTGGAGGTCGTCGTCGAACGAGTACGAGTAGTCCAGACTCTCGATGTCGCACCGGGCCCCGGGGTAGCGGTTGTGGTACCAGGTGCCGCCGATGTCGCTGCCGGCCTCGAGGACCTGGACGGTCAGCCCGAGCGTGCGCAGCCGGTGGAGCGCGTACACCCCCGCGAAGCCCGCGCCGACGACGACCGCGTCGACCTCGTGCGGCACGCCGGCGTCCTCGACGCCGACCAGGTGGGTGTGGACCTGGTGCCCGTCGCTCATGTGGTTACCCCCGCACGCCGTGGTGATCGGAACGGGGCGACTGTGCGGTGGGAGTCGTGTCCAAGGCCACGCCTGTTCTCACGCGCCGAGAACACTTCTGTGTCCGGCATCTCAGGCCGGCGTGCTCGCACCGCGCCGGGGAGGTCCCAACAACTCTCTCGTCCCGTGAGAGACGTGGTTGGCCGCCCCGGGTCGTCGCGGTGAGGATCCCGGGCAGAACGCGGGCGCCACGGACCGGGCCCGCGACGATCGATGGTCGGCCGAGGAGTGGTCCTCGCAGGGCGAGGCGCACCCGTGTGAGAGGTAGGCGCAACCGCATGTCCAGGAGTGACACCTCAACCGAGCACGCCCCGGGGTCCGGGGTCCGGGAGCTCGACGTCGCGATCATCGGTGCGGGGGTCAGCGGCATGTACGCCCTGTACCGCCTGCGGGGACTGGGGCTGGACGTCCGCGTCTACGACCAGGCGGGCGACGTCGGCGGCACCTGGTGGTGGAACCGCTATCCGGGAGCGCGGGTCGACTACCCGGGCGGGCCGTTCTACTGCTACACGTTCTCCGAGGAGCTGGTGCGCGAGTGGGACTGGACGGAGCGACAGCCCGACCAGCCCACCGTGCTCGCCTACCTCGGCCACGTGGCCGACAAGTTCGACCTCCGTCGGGACATCCAGTTGCGGACGAAGGTCGTGGCCGCGCGCTTCGACGAGGCGGCGCAGCGGTGGTTCCTCGAGACCAGTGAGGGCGAGCGGATCTCCGCCCAGTTCCTGATCGCCGCGGTCGGCACCCTCTCCGCGCCCAACCGCCCCGACATCCCCGGGCTCGACGACTTCGCCGGCGAGGTGCACCACACGGGGAACTGGCCGCAGGACAGGCAGGTCGAGTTCGCCGGCAAGCGCGTCGGTGTCGTGGGCACCGGGTCGTCGGGGGTGCAGATCATCCCGCAGATCGCGCGGGAGGCGGCCTCCCTGACGGTGTTCCAGCGCACTCCGCAGTTCGCCCTCCCGGGACGCAATCAGGCACTCGATCCCGCCCTGGTGCGCGACAGCAAGGAGAACTGGTCCGAGGTCCGCCGCCAGATCCAGGAGTTCGGCCGGCCCAGCTCCCTGGTGCCCTCCACCCGGTCCGCCCTGGAGGACACGGAGGAGGAGCGCCAGCGGGTCTTCGAGGAGGCCTGGCAGAAGGGCGGGGTGGCGCTGCGGGACTGCTATCGCGACCTGGTCACCGACCCGGTGGCCAACGGCCACGTCGCGGAGTTCGTCCGGTCCAAGATCCGCGAGACGGTGCGGGACCCCGCTGTGGCCGAGAAGCTGATGCCCGAGTACTACTTCGCCACCAAGCGCCAGGTCATGGACGAGGGCTACTACGAGGTCTACAACCAGGACCACGTCACCCTCGTCGACCTCCGCGAGGAGCCGATCGAGACGTTCACCCCCGACGGTGTCCGCACGGCTGAGGGGGAGTACCCCCTCGACATCCTGGTGCTGGCGACGGGCTACGACGCGATCACGGGGGCGCTCCGGCGGATCAACCCCGTGGGCCGGGACGGTCTGGCGCTCGAGGACAAGTGGGCGGAGAGCAGCCGCACCTACCTCGGCCTGAGCGTCGTCGGGTTCCCCAACCTGTTCCTGTTCCACGGCCCGGGTTCGCCCTCGGTGATGTTCCACATGTTCTACGGAGCGGAGTCGCAGGGGGACTGGATGGCCGAGTGCATCACCTACATGCGCGAGCACGGGATGGCCACGATCGAGGCGGTCCCCGAGGCGGAGGAGGCCTGGGCGGCGGACGTCCAGGCCCTGGCGAGCCGCACGCTGTTCCCCCAGACCGCCTCGTGGTTCACCGGCGCGAACATCCCGGGCAAGCCCCGGGAGTTCATGGTCTACCTGGCCGGGCCGCGCTATCACGAGAACCTCCGCGAGGTGGCCGCGAACGACTACGAGGGCTTCGTGTTCGAGCGCGCGCGCACGGGAGCCGACCTGGAGCCCTCCGCCGTCCGCGGCTGAGGGGGTCCGGGCTCCGACCGGGGGGGTCGACGTGGTCCGTGTCGTCCGGTTCCACGAGACCGGCGGTCCCGACGTGCTGCGCTACGAGGACGTCCCGGTCCGGTCACCGGCCGCGGACGAGGTGCGGATCCGGGTCGACGCGATCGGGCTCAACCGCGCGGAGGTCGACTTCCGTCGGGGGACGTACGTCGAGCGCCCGGTGCTGCCGGCCGGGCTCGGCACCGAGGCCGCGGGCGAGGTCGTGGAGGTCGGCTCGGCCGTCGACCGCTGGCAGCCGGGCGATGCGATCTGCGTGCTGCCCGCGTTCTCGCCGAACGACTACAGCGTCTACGCCGAGGAGACGGTCGTCCCCGCGGCAGCCCTCGTCGCCCGGCCCGACGGGGTGGACGCGATCACCGGCGCGGCCCTGTGGATGCCCTACCTGACGGTGTACGGGATGGTGCAGGAGGTCGTCCGGGTGCGCCCCGGCGACTCCGTCGTCGTGACGGCCGCGACCAACAGCATCGGCATGGCCGCGATGCAGGTCCTCCGCCACCTGGGCGCCGTCCCCATCGCGACCGCCTCCTCAGCTGCCCACACCGGCGCCCTCGAGGCGGCGGGGGCCGCGGCCGTGCTGGTCGAGGGGGCGGACGTGGTCGGGCAGATCAGGAGCCTGACCGGAGGTCGCGGCGCCGACGTCGTCCTCGACGCCAACGGCGGCCCGCAGGTCGAGCAGCTGGTGCGGAGCTGCGCGGCGGGTGCGGCCGTGATCGTGCACGGCGGCCTCTCGCGGCAGCCCACGCCGCTCCCCGCCGGCGGATCGGTCCCCGTGTGGCTGCGCCGCTACCGGGTGCGGGAGACGATCGGGGACGCGGGGGCACTGCACCGCGCTCAGCACTTCATCCGGGCGGGTCTGGCGGCCGGCGCGCTGGCCCCGCTCGTGGACCGCGTCTTCGACTTCGACGACATCCGTGCCGCGCACGCCTACGTCGACTCCAGCGAGCGCGGGCCGGGCAAGCCGGTCGTGCGGGTGGGCCGGGCGCCGTCGCCGGAGCAGTGAGCTCGCCGTGGCCGGAGGGGTCCACCGCCCGCCCCGCGTCGACGCCGGCCGGTCGCCGATCAGCCGCCGGTCGGGTCGCACTCGTCGGCGACCGGGGCCAGCGGGGGCGGCTGGGCACCCAGCGCCCGGCTGATGCCCCGGGCGGTCGCCAGCAGGACGGGGAGCACCGTCGCCACCCGGGCGGACTCGTTGTCGATCAGCACCGCCAGGGCGGCGAGGACGGTGTTGTCCGGGCCCCAGACGGGCACGGCGACGCCGGCCGTCTGCTCGTGCACCCAGCCCCGGACGACCGCGTAGCCGCGGTAGCGCGCCTCGGCGAGGTGGCGCCGCAGCTCGCCGGCGTCGGTCACGGTGAGCGGCGTGTAGACCCGCCGTGGCGCGGCGAGCACCCGCTCCTGCGTGGCCGGACTGGCGTGGGCGAGCAGGACGAGACCGGAGGAGCAGGCGAACGCCGGCAGCCGGCTGGCGGTCCGGGTGATGTTGGGGACGTCGGCCCCGAGGGCGGACTTGCGCTCGACGTAGAGCACGTCCTCCCCGTCCAGCACGCCGAGCTGGGTGTGCTGGCGGACCGCAGCGTGCAGGTCGTCCATGAACGGCATGGCCGCCTCCCGCAGGGTGGTCGCCTCCGCCGACCGGGACGCGAGCTCCCACAGGCGGACGCCCACGCGGACGCGGCGGTCCGCCCCCCGTTCGAGCAGCCCCAGCTGCAGCAGCTCGCCGACCAGCCGGTACGTCGTGGGCACGGGCAGGCCGGTCCGCCGGGCCACGGCCGAGACGGGCAGGCTGGCGTGCCCCGCGTCGAACGCCTCGATGATGCGCACCGCCCGCGCGAGCAGGTTGTCCCGCGACCGGGTGTCGCCGGGGGCGGTCACGGGCGTGGCTCTGTGAGGTTCACCACGAAAGTCTATCGCCAGATGAGAACGGTCCTGGCTCGCCACCCGGCGCGTGCCACAGCATCAGCCCGATCTCGCGATGGGGGGACCCGGCTCGACCGGGTCCGCCCAGCGCCCCTCCGCGCGGCGCTCCTGCCCGCCCCACCAGCGATGAAAGAGGTCCGATGTCGAACCGTCTGCCACGGTCCCAGGCCACGATGGCGATGGCCACCGCCGTGTTCGTGCTGTCCCTGGCAGCATGCGGCGGCTCCTCCGGCGGGAGCGGCGCCGTGGCCGCCGGGAACGAGGGCGGCGAGGAGACGACGGCGATCGTCGTCGGTGTGCAGCCGTTCGCCGTCGTCGTGCCGTTCTACGTGGCGATGGAGCGCGGCATGTTCGAGGACGCCGGCCTGGAGGTCACCACCCAGGGTGCGACCTCGGGGGCGCCGCTGGTGAGCGCGATGGTGGCCGGTGAGGTCGACATCGCCAACGCCAACTACGTCTCGCTCATCCAGGCGGCCTCCGAGGGCCTGCCGCTGCGCGCCATCCGGGAGAACGACCGCGCCGACGTCCAGGGTCTCTACGCCGGACCGGCCAGTGGGATCAGCTCCCCGGCCGACCTGGCCGGCAAGCGGGTCGCCATCAACGGCCTGGGCAACATCGCGGAGCTGACCACCCGTGCCGCGCTCGAGGAGAACGGCGTCGACCCCGACAGCGTGCAGTTCGTCGAGCTGCCCCTGCCGGACATGCCGGCGGCCCTCGCCTCCGGCAACGTCGACGCCGCGTGGCTGGCCGAGCCCTTCGTCACGATGACGGCCGACTCGATGCAGGCCGCGCTGGTCCTCGACACCTCCACGGGGCCCACCGAGGACTTCCCGATCTCCGGGTGGATGTCCTCCGCCCAGTTCGCCGAGGAGAACCCCGAGGCGCTCGCCGCCTTCGTCGAGGTGATGGACGAGGCGATCGCCCTGGTCGCGGACGACCCCAGCCTGGTGGCCGAGACCGTTCCGTCGTTCACCACCATCTCCCCGGAGGTCGCGGCGAAGCTGGCCCCGATCAACTGGGCCGTCGACAGCGACCTGCAGCGGCTGCGGACGGTGGAGGAGCTGATGCGCGAGTACGGCGTCCTCCAGGAGGAGTACGACGTCGACGAGATCATCATCAACCCCGGCGGCTGACGCCGCGGCGCCATCGGCGCACGCAGACGCCGGGCCGGGGGTTCCCCCGGCCCGGCGTCCTGCGGGCCGCCGTGCTCAGCCGTCGAGTCGCGCGGCCCGGTAGGAGCCGGCTCGGCCGCGCTGACCGGCCGGGCGGTGCGCCCGGGCCTGCTCGAGCTTCTCCTGGCGGCGCGCGAAGAGCACCGTCCCGACGAGGAACAGCCCCGACAGGATCAGCACCACGGCGGTGAACGCGTTCATGAACGGCAGGTCCACGCCGACCAGCGCGAGCACGCCGAGCGCGATCAGCACCACGGCGGCCAGCACCGCCCCGGCGGCGCGCCACGGGCTCTTGGCCACCTCCTCGACGCCCTGCTGCGCCTTGTCCTTCGCGTAGTCCAGCGGCTTGCTCGCCCAGGGGAACCGGGTGGCCAGCACCGCGAGGCCGGCGGCGACGAGCACGAAACCCGGTCCCGGCAGCACGAGCAGGGCGATCCCGGAGAGGGTCAGCAGGCCGCCGAGGACGGCGACGACAGCGGTCTTCACCGGTGGGTGGTGCCCAACCCATCCCGGTGTCATGCGGCCGGGGCCCGTCCGCGCGCCGAGTCGCTCGCTCCGGAGCCGGGCCCTCAGAGCAGGGTCAGGAGCAGGACGGCGTTCAGGCTGATGATCACCGCGGTCACCAACGCGGCCCAGGCGGTCGTCGACCGGCGGTTGACCAGGTCGCCCATGACGTCGCGGCGGCGGGTCAGCAGCAGCAGCGGCGGCACCAGCGCGAACAGGATGCCGAAGGACAGGACGACCTGCGAGATGACCAGGGCCGGGTCGGGTCCACGTCCACCGCGAGGATGAGGAGAGCCGGGGCGAGGGTCAGTGCCCGGCGCGCGAACAGCCGGATCCGGCGGCGCAGGAAGCCCTCCATGATGACCTGGCCGGCGTAGGTGCCCACGCTGGCCGAGGCGAACCCCGACGCCAGCAGGGCCACGGCGAACAGCAGCGCCGCGGACCCGTCCAGCACGGCCGGCCGCCGACAGTTCTGCGGCAGGCTGCAGCCGGTCGCCAGGCCGAGTTCGGCCGACAGGCTCTGCACGAACATCGCCATGATGTTCGCCGAGGCGATCACCCAGAGGAGCAGGTAGCCGAACTGGGCGCCCGCGGACACGTTGGTCGCGGTTGCCGGGGTCGACGTAGGCGATGGCGGCGACGAACGCCGGGCCGAACATCGCCAGCCGGCGCCGCCGCGTGGCCCGGACCGAGGCCTCCCGCTCCAGCTCGGTCAGCCTCCCGCGTGCCTAAGCTCGGCCGCGTGGACGGGGACGGACCGCGCGGCTGGGGGGCGCCGCTGTACGCGGCCGTGCTCGATGCGACGGCGATCGGCCCCGGCTCCACCGTGCTCGACCTCGGCTGCGGCGCGGGCCTGTTCGCCCGGGCGGCGGCCGATCGGGGGGCGCACGTCACGGGCGTCGACCTCGACCGGGACGCCGTGGCGCTGGCCGCCGCCGAGGTCCCCGAGGGGACCTTCGCCGTCCGCAACGCGCTGGACCCCCCGTCCGGGCCCTTCGACGTGGTCGCCGCGGTGCAGCTGCTCACGAACGTCGCCGACCCGGTCGCGCTGCTGCGCCGGGCCGGCCGCGTGGGCGGGGTCGTGGCCGCGACGGTGTGGGGCCGCGAGAGCGAGTGCGACCTCCGGGTCTTCGGCGAGGCGCTCGCGCCCTGGCTGGGAACCCGCCGGCCGGCGCCCGGACCGCCGGTGGGCGAGCCCGCCCGCCTGCGCGCGATGGCCGAGCGCGCCGGTCTGGGCGTGGAGCGCCTCGACGAGGTGGTCGCCCCGTTCGAGTACGCCGACGAGGACGACGTCCTCCGGCCGCTGCTCGCCTCGGGGCTGGCCCGCACGGTCGCGCGGCGGGTGGACCCGGGCACCCTGCGCGCGGCCGTGCTGGAGCGGCTGGAGCCGTACCGCACCGGGGACGGCGGCTACCGGCTGGTGAACCTGTTCCGGGTGCTGGTCGCGCGTCCCTCCTGACGACGGCCCCGGGCCTGCGGCGACCGATGCGCCCGGCGGGTCACCCGGCGCCGGCGGTGTCCACATAGCGGGTCTTGAGGAAGCTCTTGCAGAAGTCGCCGTTCGCCTCGATGCCGAGCCGGGTCAGCCGGGCGCGCCGCAGGTGGAGCGGCACCTGCGCCGCGGTCACCGGCGCTCCGTCGGCCTGGATGAGCAGGGGTGCGGCGTCGTCGGCGGGGAGTCCCAGAGCGGCCCGGCGCCCGCGCAGCCGGTCGAGGTCCGAGGACGGGGGGGCCGCGCCCAGGGTGAGCCCGGCGAGTTCGTCCGGGCCCACGCCGGCATCGGCCAAGGGCCGGGCCACCCGGTCCTGCCCGGCGATGACTGCCTTCTCCAGGAAGTACCGGCGCAGCTCCTCGAGCCCGGCGTCCGCCTCTCCCGCGAACGTCTCGGCGAAGCCGGCCTGGGCGGCCACGCCGCCGTTGATCTCCATGGCGGCGTGGTGGTCGTCCAGGACGATCTCCGCGCGCGTCACCCCCTCGACCGCCGACACCGCGTCGTGGGCGTCGGCGACCATGAGGAAGGAGAAGTTGGGCGCGCAGAAGAAGGTCGGCAGCCGCAGGTGGACCGACGCGACGCCGTCGCCGGAGACGGTGCACGAGGCCACGAAGTCCAGATCCGTGATCGGCTCGTCGAGTTCGGGATCGAGCACCGTCCCCAGCGCCTGCCAGACGTCGTCCCGCAGGGTCATGCCTGCCCTGTTCCCGCCAGGTCCTCGACCAACTGCTCACCCGGCTGCTGCTGCGGGATGGCCGGCGGTTCGGGCAGCCGGCACTCGACCGGCACGTCGATGCCGTAGAGCTTGGCCGCGTTCAGGCCGAGGATCTTCTTCTTGGTGGCCGTGGTGAGCCGCGGGTAGTCGGTGAACGCCTCGTCGTCGGGCATCTGCCAGTCGACGAAGCCCTCGACCTGCCACTTCGGCGTCCAGATGTTGTAGTCGCTGCCGAAGGTCAGCCGGTCCTCGCCGACCCAGAACAGCAGCTCGCCCATGACCTTGGCGAAGAACTTCGGCCGGGCGTGCATGAGGCCGCCGACGACCACGGACAGGCCCGCGTAGACGTTGGGCTCCTGCACCGCCATGTAGGCGAAGTCGTCGATCCGCGGGATGCCGGCGTGCTCGATGATGAAGTTCAGGTCGCGGAAGTCGGTGGCCGCCTGGTCGACGTCGTCCATCGAGAACGCGTCCTTGTTCAGTGGCCAGATCGTCGGGCCCTTGTGGGCGTGGATGTTCGTGATCCCGAGCTCCCGGCACTTCTCCAGGAACCGGTAGGCCTCGGGGTCGGTGAGCTTCCAGCCACGCGAGCCGTTCTCGTGCCACTCGGCGGTGTAGACCTTGACGCCCTTGAGGTTCCAGCGCCGGGCGTCCTCCTCCAGCTGTCGCAGCCCGGCGTCGCCGTCCCGGGGGTCCCAGCGGCCGTTGACGATGAACCTGTCCGGGTGCTCCTCCAGCAGCGAGCCGTTCTGCTCGACGGTGTTGAAGCCGTCCTTGTACCAGTACTTCAGGTAGGTCGACTGGAAGATGGCCTTGTCGACGTGGCCGTCCTCGAAGACGTCCTTCATCAGGTCGGCCTCGGAGACCTTGAGGTAGTGCTCCCAGTCCCAGTGCGTCTCCGGCGGCGCCAGCTGGTGGTAGCCGTAGAAGCAGTCGATCCAGCCCTTGGCCAGGTCCTCGCGGCCCTCGACCCAGTTCTCGCGGCTGGCGTCCCAGAAGTGCATGTGGCTGTCGACGACGAAGTACTTCTCCCCATCCTTCTCGTACATGTGCCGCTGCCTCTCGCGTCGGGATCCGGGTGTTCTCAGGTGAGGGGGGACGTCAGGGGACGAGGATGGCGCGGCCGCGCACCTGCCCGGCGTCGAGATCGTGGAGCGCCCGGACGGCGTCGTCGAGCGCGTACTGCTGGGTGTGCAGCGTGACCTTCCCGGCCTGCGCGAGGACCATCAGCTCGGCCAGGTCGCTGTAGGTGCCGACGATGTTGCCGACGATGTTCTTCTCGCCGGCGACGAAGTCCAGCGTCGGGATGCGCAGCTCCCCGCCGTAGCCGATGACGTAGTAGGAGCCGGCCGGGCCGGTCATGTGCCAGCCGTCCATCTCCGCGCCCTGCTCGGCGACGAAGTCGAAGACGACGTCCGCGCCACCGCCGGTGAGGTCCTGCACCGCCTGCACCTGGTCGCCGTCGGCGAGCACGGTCTCGTCGGCACCGATCCGCCGGGCCAGCTCCAGGGCGTCGGCGTTGCGGTCGACCACGACGATCCGGGTGCCCGAGAGCGCGGCCAGGCACTGGATGCCGATGTGGCCGAGCCCGCCGGCGCCCTGCACGACCGCGGTCGTCCCCGGGTACAGCAGGGGCAGGGCCTTGCGGACGGCGTGGTAGGCGGTGATGCCGGCGTCGGCGAGCGCGGCGACGTCGGCGGGGTTCGTCGACGGGTCCAGCTTCACGCAGGCACGCGCCGTCGTCCGCAGGTACTCGGCCATGCCGCCGTCGTTGTTCGAGAGCCCGGGGAAGAACGCGCTCTCACACTGCATGTCCCGGCCGGCGCGGCAGGCACGGCACAGGCCGCAGCTCGGCTGCGGGTGCAGGATCACCGTGTCGCCGACCGCCACGTTGGTGACGCCCTCGCCGACCTCGTGCACCCAGCCGGCGTTCTCGTGGCCGATGACGTAGGGCAGCTCGGGCTTCTGCAGGTCGGCCCACTGGCCCTCGAGGATGTGCAGGTCGGTCCGGCACACCCCGGCGCCGCCGATCTTCACGATCACGTCGAGCGGGCCGGCCAGCTTGGGCTCGCCGATGTCGTCGACGGACGGGTCCTCGTGGTAGCGGTGCACACGGACGGCTCTCATGCCACGGCTCCTCGGGCATCGACGCGGTCGACGCGGTCCGCCCGGGGGCGGCGGGGCGTCGACGGGTACGGGGGCAACGTACGGAGCGGGCGGTGCGGCGGGTGTCCAATTCTGAGACGCGGGAGGACCGCGACCGGGCGGGCCGGGGAGTCACGGCCCGCCACGGCCACTCTTCGGGGGCCCGCGCCGAGCTTGTGAGGCGTGGGGGAAGGGTGGTCCTCACCCCATGGACTGGCCGAGTCCCAGCGACTGCGGCTACGCGTCCCCGGAGCCGGGGAGGAGCGCGGGCCTCGGCGGCGCTCGGAGGTGCGCGAGGCGGCGGCAGCGGTCGCACGCCGCCTCGTCCGGGGTCCCCCCCCCGCCGACGGAGTGTCTGCACATGGGTCTTCCACGGTTCTGCTTGCTCTACTGTCGCTCCTGCCGGTCCGAGGGGCGCGTGGGCAGCGCGTCCCTCCCCGACGGGAGGTCGATGATGACCGAGCCGAACGCCCACGAGCCAGCCCCGCTCACCGACGGCGACGGGACCCCGGTCCCCGGGCGATCCCTCCGCGTGGTCCCCGACCCCGACGGCGAGCACGTCGCGGCGGCCCGGCTCTCCTTCCTCGGTGGCGAGGCGGTGTCCGGCGCCGTGGTGCGGGAGCCGATCCTCGCGTCCTGGACCCGGTCCCGGCTGTCCGAGGTCCGCCCCGACGCGGTCGAGCTCCCGCACGAGGCGCCACCCGAGCGGGACACCCTCCTGACCCGCGCCGCCGAACCCGTCCTCCGCGCCGTCGCCGACCTCTTCGTGACCGAGCCGGTCAGCGTCATCCTGTGCGACGCGGCCGGTGTCGTCCTCAGCAGGCGCACCGGGGACTCCGGTCTGGACCGTCACCTCGACCGCGTCTGGCTGGCCCCTGGGTTCAGCTACGCCGAGCAGTACGTGGGCACCAACGGCATCGGTACCGCCCTCGAGGGTCGGCAGCCGGTGCAGGTCTTCGGGCACGAGCACTACGTGGAGAACCTGGAGCAGCTGGCCTGCGCCGGGGTCCCGATCCGCCACCCGCTCTCGGGCAAGGTGCTCGGGGTCGTGGACCTGACCTGCTGGCGACGGGACGCCGGGCCGATGATGGTGGCCACCGCGGGGACGCTCGCCCACCGTGTCGAGCAGGTCCTGCTCGAGCACGCCGGTCGCGGGGAGCTCGCGGTCCTCAACGACTACCTGGTCGCGTGCAAGCGCAGCCGGGGTCCGGTGCTGGCCATCGGCGAGGACCTGCTGGTGATGAACGACCGCGCCCGCGAGGCGCTGGACCCGGCCGACCAGGCGCCCCTCCTGGCGGAGGCCCGGGAGGCGCTGGTCTCCGGCCGTCGGCACCCGCTCCTCGTGGACCTGCCCAGTGGTCGCACGGTGCGCGTCCACTGCCGGCCGACGGTGGGGGCGGGCAGCATCGTCGGTGGTGTCCTGGACGTCCAGCTGGTCAGCCGGCCCGTGCCCACGCCGGGGCGGCCGGCGGCGGCGACCCTCCTGCCGCTCGCCGTGGGGTCGAGCCTGGTCTGGCGGAAGTGCTGCGAGTCGGTGGCCCGGCACCTGCGGACGGGCGAGTGGCTGGTGCTGGAGGGGGAGACCGGGGCGGGCCGGGAGACCCTCGCCTGGGCCGCCCACCACGCCCGGACCCCCACCGGCCGGCTGCGCGTCCTGCGCGCCGAGGACCACGGACCCGGGTGGGCGGCGGAGGTGGCCGAGGAGGTCGCCGACGGCGTCGGGACGCTGGTCCTGACCGACGTCGACCGGCTGCCGGCCGGGGCGATGACGGAGTTGGTCGACGTCCTGGAACCGCTGCGCGAGTCGACCGAGGCCCACCGGCCGTGGGTCGTGGCGACCGTGTCGCCCCTCGAGGGCGACCCCGGCCCGGAGCTGACCGCGCTGCTGCTCTGCTTCCCGCGGACCGTGCAGGTGCCCCCGCTGCGCCGGCACATCGACGACGTCGTCGACCTGGTGCCGCACCTGCTGGGCCGGCTCGGCCGCGGGGGAGCGCTGAGCTGCTCACCGGAGGTCGTGCGCGTCTTCCTGCACAACCGGTGGCCGGGCAACGTCGAGCAGCTGTTCTCGGTCCTCCGGCAGGTCGTCGCCCGGCGCCGCGCGGGGGTGATCGAGCTCGAGGACCTGCCGGCGACGTGCTGGACGACCGGCAAGCGGGTGCTCACGCCGCTGGAGTCCCTGGAGTGCGACGCGATCGTGCAGTCGCTGCTGGACACGCGGGGGAACAAGGTGGCTGCCGCCCGCCGGCTCTCGATGTCCCGGGCCACGATCTACCGGAAGGTCCGGGACTACGGGATCGTCGTGCCGGGCGGCGCGTAGCTGGGCAGCGAGAGCTGAGGAGTCCCGACGACCGCCGTCGCCGTCCCCGTGCTGTTGATCGGCGTCCTGACCCTGGTCGGGACGGTCGGGTACCTCCTCGCCGCCGCGCAGCCGCCCCGGGACAGCGTGCCGGTCTGCTGCCGTCGGCGGGTGCACTCCTTCGCCGCCCACGTGCGCGCCACGGTCGTGTCGGCCGCCACGGTGGCTGGTGCCGGCGTCGTCCTGCTCCTCCTCGACGTCGCCCAGCCGGGCGCTCGGCTACACGGCGCGCGTCAACCACTCGACCGCCGGTCGAGCACGCCTGGCCGCGAAGGCCTGGACCTGCTCGCGGCTGAGGATGCAGCCGCGCGGACAGTCGAACTCGAGGGGCCGACCATCCACCCAGCCGACTGCCGCTGCCCGTCGACAGGTCGGGCAGTCCTCCCAGGTGACCCGCTCACTCGCTTCCATCGTGTGCCTTCCCATCCCGGCGCACCCGCCGGGGACGGGAGGGGTCCCGGCCGCGCGGTTCCAGTCAGGGCCCCTCAGGAACGGGCCCCTCCTATCCCTCCTGCACCCATCGGAAACGCGTCGACTCCGGTCGGCTCGTGCGGATGGCCGGCCAGGACCGGACCGACCGGCACCGAGCCGACGTCCCGGGCGCCACGCAGGCGCCCGGGCGACCCGGTGTCAGCGGGCTGACCTGGGGGCGGCTCGTTCACCTTCGTGGGGTACACCTGCTGGATGCCTGCCGTTCACCTGGAAGTCGAGAAGAAGTACGTCGCCGACGAGGGTTTCGAGCTGCCGTCCCTCACCGAGTTGGTGCGGACCGCCTCGGCCGATGCTGCCGGGCCCGAGGCACTCCGCCCACTCGCCGAGGGGGACGCCGAACAGCAGCAGTTGACGGCCACCTACTTCGACACCGACGACCTCCGGCTCTCGGCGGCCGGGCTGACGCTGCGCCGGCGCACCGGCGGGAACGACGCCGGCTGGCACCTCAAGGTGCCCGCCGGGCGCGACGCCCGGTCCGAGGTGCGCCTGCCCGCCGGCCGCGCGGCCCGCACGGTGCCGGCTGCGTTGCGGAAGATGGTCCGGGTCCACAGCAGGGACGCCGCGCTGGTCCCGATCGCCGAGATCGTCACGGAGCGGACCGTGCGACGCCTGGTCGACCCGACCGGTCAGGTCCTGGCGGAGGTCGCCGACGACCGGGTGACGGCTCGGCGACTGCTGCCGCTCGGCGGCGACGGCGACGCGGCCGGAGCGCCGACGTCGTGGCGCGAGATCGAGGTCGAGCTCGTGGGCGGCTCCGCCGGGCTGCTCGACGGCGTGGACGCCCGGCTGCGGGCGGAGGGGCTGGAGGAGGCCGGGGCGACCTCGAAGCTGGCGCAGTTGCTGGCGAGCCAGGGGAGCAGGAGCGAGGAGCGGCGTCCGCTGCCGAAGAAGGCGAAGAAGGCCACCGTCAAGGCGCCCGGCGGTGAGGTCGTGCTCGCGCACCTGCGCGAGCAGGTCGCGCAGGTGCGCGCCCAGGACCTGCCGGTGCGGCTGGACGCCCCCGACGCCGTCCACAAGATGCGCGTGGCCACGCGGCGGCTGCGCAGCGCGCTCACCACCTTCAAGCCGCTGTTCGCGGCCGACGTCGTCAAGCCCCTGCGGGGAGAGCTGAGGTGGCTCGCCGGTGAGCTCGGCGCCGCCCGCGACGCCGAGGTGATGCGCGACCGCGTGGCCGGTGCGGTCCGGACCGAGGCCGACGGCGCCGAGCCCGGCCCGGCCGCCACGATCGCCGACCACGAACTGGGGGAGGCCTACCGCGGCGCCCACGACCGGGTCCTCGCCGAGCTCGACGGCGACCGTTACCACCAGCTGGTCGCGGCGCTCGACGCGCTCGTCGACTCCCCGCCCTTCAGCGAGCGCGCGGCCGCGCCGGCGGGGAAGGTCCTGCCGCGGCTGGTCGCGCGCAGCTTCGCCGGGGTGCGCGGCCTGGTGGAGGACGCCGCGGCCCGGCCGGCCGGCGACGAGCGCGAAGAGCTGCTGCACGACGCCCGCAAGGCGGCCAAGGCCTCCCGGTACGCCGCCGAGTCCGTCGTCCGGGTCTTCGGGCAGGACGCGACCGCCTTCGCGCAGGCGATGGAAGCGGTCCAGGAGGCACTGGGGGAGCACCAGGACTCCGTCCTCACCCGCGAGCGGCTCCGCGATCTGGCGCGGCACACGTCCTCGACCGAAGCCGCCTTCCTCTACGGCCGCCTGCACGCCCTGGAGGAGGCGCACGCCGAGCAGTCCCAGCAGCACTTCGACGACGCCTGGCAGGCCGCGCAGCGCAAGGCGTTGCACCGCTGGCTGCGCTGAGCCGGCCGACGCGGTCCGTCCCGTCGCCGACGGTCAGGGAGACGCCCTGACCGTGCACCGTTGCGGCGCCTACCCCCGCCGGCTGTCCTGCTCGGGAGTTCCGGAGCTACTGTCGGACGGCGGCCCGGCTCCGTCCGCGGCCGGGGCCACGAAGTGCGTGACCAGCGTGGCGGCCTCCGGCGAGTGCGGGGCGATGACGGCACGCAGGTGCTCCTCGGCCAGGGGGCCGAGCCGGCCGTGGAGGTCCAGGAAGACCTCCCGGGCCGTGGATCGCGGCCAGTCAGCCGGGAGCAGGTGCGCGGGCAGGTCCGGGTCGGTGTCGGCGAAGTCCCGCCAGGCGTCCATGACCTCGGTGCGGGCGACGAGCGCCTCCGCGGAGTCCACCAGGCCCAGGTGGGCTCGCCGGACCTCCGGCCGGAAGCGGTCGATGAACTCCTCGTACCGGGCGGCCAGCCCCTCGAGGTCGAAGGCGGCGGCGGGGCCCTGCGGTCCCGCCTCGTCGGGGAACCGCGCCTCCATGACCGACCACCGGGCGTCGTCCAGGCCGACCAGTGCCGCACTCAGGGACGCCGTGACGGGAGCGCTGTCGCGACCCGGGCGGATCCAGACGCTGTCGTAGAGGCGGACGAAGCCCGACTGGCCCAGGGTCCGCCGCAGGTTGTGCCGTTGCGCCTGTCGCTGCTCGGGCAGGGAGAACGAGACGACCGTCCAGTCGCCCGTCCACGGACGGGACCGGGCGCCGAAGGTCATGAAGTGGTGCCTGCGGGCCCGGTTGCGGGTGCGGGTGCCCGGCGTCAGCCGGTAGGACGCCTGCCGGCCGGTCCGGGTGGCCTCGATCAGTCCGCGACTCGTGAGGCGGGACAGGGCGGTCCGCGCGCTCGACTCGCTGATCCCGAACTCGCTCAGCATCGCCACCATCGCGACCGAGGGCAGCGAGACCTCGGCCGGGAAGTACTCACCGAGCAGGGTGGGGAGCAGGTGCTGGGGGCTCGAGCCCACCTGGGCTGCGCCTCGACCGCGGGCCCGAGGGTCCGGCCGGCGAGGGAGACCGCGGCTGAGCTGACGCGCGACGCGGGCGGACGCCCCCCGGTCAGGCCCGCGTCGCGTCGAGCAGCTGCAGGAGGTCGTGCGCGGCGAGCTCGATCTCCTTGTGGCCCCATTCCGCGGCGCGGTAGTGGCAGGCGATGAGCCCCATCCGGTGCACGCGGCGGAAGTCACCGTGGACGAACGCGTACCGGGCCTTGGTGCCGTCGGTGGCGCCCTCGGTGAGGCCGAGGTGCCAGGCCGAGTACTCCTCCCACGAGTGCCGCGCGAGGAACGCGTTCTCCTCCTCGGCGGAGGGCTGGACCCGGCCCCACTCGCTGCGCAGGACGTAGCGGCGGGCGGCGATGAGCTCCCGGGCGCGGGCGACGCCGACGTCGTTCACGAGGTACTTCGCCATCGGGGCTCCTCGGCACGTGGTCGCGGTGTCCAGCAGCCGCACCGGAGCCCGGCTGCTGACCGGCCATCGTCCCAGCCCGAGGCCCTCCTCGGTACGGGCGAGCGCGGGGCTGTCAGGCCGCCATCGGGTGGTGGTGGCAGCGCCCACCCGTCGCGGTCCGGGCGCCGCACGGCGCCCCGGCCTTGGTCCGGCCGCCACTGTCCCCGCACCGAGCCGGCGACTCCACCGGCTGCGGCGCCGGCAGGGCGAGGGCCGGGCGGGCGAAGGGCAGGACGACGGCGTCCTGGTCCTGGACCTCCGGGACCGGGGGCCGGACCGTGGCCGTCGCGGTCAGGTCCCCCCGACGGCGGGAACCGGCGAGCCGGCGGATCGTCGCCGCGGCGGTGAGGCCGGCGGTGAAGGCAGCGAACGCGGTGGCGGCGTGGCTGAGGCGCATGCCCTCCTCATCGGCAGTCCGGGGAGCCGGCGGAACCCCGCGTCGTGGACCAGTCGGCCGGCGAACCAGCCGCCCGGTCACGTCGCCCAGGCCCATCGCCTCGGCGGGATGGCAGGTGAACGCGGCGATCGCCTCCGCCGGCCGCCCGTGACGACCAGGTCGGGGGGGCTGCGGGCTGTCAGGGGTGGCCACGGGGACCTCCGGCGCGGAGCGGGTCGGACGGGGCGCGGCGTGCGGCCGGCGCGAGCCGAGCCTCCACCGGGACGACGGGCGGGTCCCGGCCCCGAGTGACCCCGCTCACCCACTGTGCGCCCACGGACCAGTGCCGTGCGCTCTCCGACCAGGGCGGTGGCTCGCCGGGCTGGTGGGCTGGGGCCCCCGCGGGTCGACGAGAGCCGGACCCGCTCCCCACGCGAGGAGGCCGGCGATGAGCACCGTGGTCGAGCTGGCCCTGTCCAGCCTCACCCAGCTGGGCCTCTACGCCCTGCTGGCCCTCTCGCTGGCCCTGGTCTTCGGGGTCAGCCGGATCGTCAACCTGGCCGTCGGGGACCTCGCCGCGGTCGGCGCGTACGCCATGGTCATCACCGCGGACCTGCCCTTCTGGCTCCGCGTCGTGGTGGCGCTGGTGGTGCTCGCCCCCGCCCTCTACCTGCTGGAGCGGGCCCTGCTGGGCCGCATCCGCGACGGGCTCGCCGGCATGCTCGTCACCTGGGGCATCGGCCTGGCGATCCGGCAGGTCTTCGAGGTGGCCTACACCGCCACCCCGCGCTCGGTGGCGGAGCCGGTGTCGGGGACGACGTCCGTGCTCGGCTCGGTGTACCCCACGTACCGGCTGCTCATCGCCGCCGTCAGCCTGGTCGTGGTCGCCGCCGTCCTGGTCGTGGCCTACCGCACCCGCGCCGGGCTGCGCCTGCGCGCGGTCTCGGACAACCCGGGGATGGCGGCGCTGCTGGGCACCCGGCCGGCGCGCACCCGGGCGCTGGTGTTCGCCGTGGCCGGCCTGCTGGCGGTGCTGGCCGGCGCGCTGTACAGCCCGCTGCTCGGGGTCACCCCGTCCATGGGCTTCTCGCTGCTGGTCCCCGGCTTCGTCGCCGTCCTGCTCGCCCGGCCGGCGTCCTTCCGCGGTGCGGTGCTCGCCGTCGCCCTCGTCGTCGTGCTCCAGGTGACGCTGCGCCGCTTCTTCCCCGACACCGTCGCCGACTCGCTGTTCTACGTCGTCGTCCTCACCGCCGTCGTTCTCCGCGCCAACCCCCACACCAGGAGGCTCCTGTCATGGTCAGCCCGTCCGGCACAGCCCGCGCGCGCCGTCTCCGCGTGACCGCCAGGACCGTGCCGCTGCGGCGCGCCCTGCCCGCCGCGCTCCTCCCGGCCGCACTGGTCCTGGCCGCCTGCGGCTCCAGCGTCGGGGAGACCGCCGCCGCCGAGGGCGACGACCTGAAGATCGGCTTCATCGTCCCCGCCACCGGCGTCGCGTCGGCCACCGGCCTGGCCATGCAGGCCGGGTTCGAGCTGGCGGTGGAGCGGGTCAACGAGGAGGGGGGCGTCAACGGCCAGCCGATCACCTACGAGGTCCAGGACGACGCCGGCGACCCCGCCACGACCTCGCAGATCGCCCGCCGCTACAGCCAGGACAACTCGTTCGACATGCTGTTCGGCACCATCACCGGCGACACCGCCGCGGCCGTCGTGCCCATCTCCGACGAGGCGACCATCCCCTTCGCCACCGCGATCCTCGGCGACCCGCCGATCTGCTCGGCGTACTCGTGGCCGTTCGGCGAGTCCACCCGCCAGCTGCTGGAGGTGCAGGTCCCCGCGCTGATCGAGGACTTCGGCCCCCGGATCGCCTTCGTCGGCTCGGACTACAACTTCCCCCGCGACTACGCCGCGGCCGCCGCGGAGATCATCGCGGAGAACGGCGGCGAGCTGGTCGCCGAGGAGTACAGCCCGCTGGGGACGACGGACTTCGAGTCGACCATCGGCCGGCTGTCGGCCGCGCAGCCCGACGCCGTCCTCTCCATGGTCGTCGGCAGCGACGCGGTCACCTTCACCCTCCAGGGCGCCCAGTTCGGCCTGCTCACGCCCGAGGTCGGCTACGAGGGGGCGCCCCTGGACGCCGACTACTTCGGCGCCGTCGCGCCCGTGACCACCGGCCGCGAGCACGTCGTCCGGTGGGCCGACGGCCTGGAGGACGAGGACAGCCAGGCCTTCGTCGAGGCCTACCTCGAGGAGACCGGCCTGCAGCGGCCGGTGTCGGAGGTGGCGGCCAACGCCTACTACGCCCTGCGGTTCATCGCCGCGGCCGTGGACGAGGCGGGCGCCGGCACCCGCGAGGAGATCAACGACGCCCTGGGCGGGTTCTCCTTCGACTCCGCGCTCGGCGAGGGCACCCGCTTCGTCGACACCGAGGGCGGCGGGCACCTGTTCCAGGCCAGCATGCTGACCGCCACCATCGGCGCGGACGGCTACGCGGTGACCGACGACCACGGCGTCGTCGAGAACGCCACGGTCAGCTGCCAGTGACGGCCACCGTCACCGGGGCGCCGGCCCGGGGCCGGCCCGCCCGTCCCCGCGGGCCGGCGGTACGGCGCTGGTCGGCACCGGTCGCGGTGGTCGCGGTGGGCGCGCTGGCCGCGGCGCCCTTCGGGCTGGCACCCTTCGCCCTGGGGATCCTCACCCTCGCCCTGGTCTACGGGCTGTTCACCTACGGCCTCGACCTGGCCTGGGGCCGGGTGGGCCTGGTCAGCGTCGGGCAGGCGGCCTTCTTCGGCGCCGGCGCGTACGCCGTCGTCATCGGGACCGACGCGGGGATGTCCCTGCCCGTCGCCGGCCTGCTCGGGGTGCTCGCCGGCGCCGCGCTGGCCGCGCTGGTCGCCGCCATCGCCCTGTCCGTGCCCGAGGCCACCAGCGTGCCGCTGCTGATCCTGCTCACCCTGGGCGTCAGCCAGCTGCTGCAGCGCACCGCGACCTCGCTGCCCGACGTCACCGGCGGCGCCAACGGTGGCCTGGCGCCCGTCCTGGGCCTGGTCGAGGGCTACTACGTCGTCCTCGCCGCGTGCGTCGTGGCCGTCGCGCTCACCGCCGGGTTGCTGGTCGAGGGCCGGCGGGGGCTGTTCCAGCTGACCTCGCTGAGCAACCCGCTGCGCGCCGAGCACCTCGGCGTCGACCTGCGCCGCACCCGGTGGGTCGCGTTCGTGGCGGCCGGGGCGGTCTCCGCGCTGGCCGGGGTCCTGTTCGCGCCGGTCAGCGGGATCGTCACCCCCGCCTCGCTGGGGCTCGCGCTGTCGGCCAGCGTGCTGGTGTGGCTCGCGGTCGGCGGCAAGGGGTCGATCGCCGGCCCGTTCCTCGGCGCCGGACTCCTCACCATCGGCACCCAGACGCTGGGCGGCACCCTGCAGAACTGGTACGTGCTCGGCACCGCGGCGCTGTTCGTCGTCGTCGTCCAGGTCGCCCCCCAGGGGCTGGCCGGCGCGCTGCGGCGGCTGGTCGGCCGGGGGAGGGACGTGCCCGCGCTGCCCGGCCGGATCCGGCCGCTGGCCCCGCACCCGGCACCCGCGGTCGCCGGCGGGCGGGTGCTGGAGGTCCGCGACGTCGAGGTCGACTTCGGCGGTACCCCGGTGCTGCAGGGCGCGTCGCTGACCGTCGACCCGGGCGAGGTGGTCTGCCTCATCGGGCCCAACGGCGCCGGGAAGTCGACGCTGCTGGGCGCCGTCGCCGGATCGGTCGAGGTCGCCCGCGGCCGCGTCCTGGTCCAGGGCGTCGACGTGACCGCCGAGCCCACCCACCGGCGGGTCCGCCGCGGCATGGCCCGGATGTTCCAGGTGCCGCGGGTGTTCGACGACCTCACCGTGGCCGACAACCGGCGCGCCGCGGCCGTCATGGCGGGCGTCGAGCCGGACGCCGGGGGCGACGACGCCGGCGAGCAGCGGGTGGCCGGGGAGCTGTCCATGGCCGACCGCCGGCACCTGGAGCTGGACATGGTGCTCACCGGCTCGCCGGAGCTGCTGCTGCTCGACGAGCCGGCGGCGGGCCTCTCGCACGACGAGACCGGCGCCCTGGCCGCCCGCATCCGCGCCGTGGCCGCGGACCGCCGCTGCGGGATCGTCGTGGTCGAGCACGACATGGAGCTGGTTCGGCAGCTGGCCGACCGGGTGGTGGTCCTCTCCCGCGGGGTCGTCATCGCCGACGGGTCGATGGACGAGATCGTCGCGCACGACACCGTGCGCACCGCCTACCTGGGGGCGTCATGACGCTGTTCCGGCTCTCCGGCCTCACCGGCGGGCAGGGCGCGGTGCCCTTCGTCCGGGACGTCGACCTGGAGGTGCGGCCGGGCGAGCTGGTCGGCCTGGCCGGACGCAACGGCATGGGCAAGTCCACGACGCTGCGCACCGCCTTCGGGCTGGCGACGCGCTTCGGTGGCACGGTCACCATCGCCGACACCCCGGTCCCGCCCCGGCGGCCCGACCTGCCCGCCCGGCTGGGCGCCAGCTTCCTGCCCGAGGACCGCGGCGTCTTCCCGACGCTGAGCGTCGCGGAGAACCTGGAGCTGGCGCGGCTGCGCGGCTACCGACCCGTCGTCGATCCGCGCGACGCGTTCCCGCTGCTCACCGAGCGCGCCCGCCAGCCCGCCGGCACCCTCTCCGGCGGCCAGCAGCAACTGCTCGGCTTCTCCCGGGCCGTGCTCGCCGGGTACCGGCTGATCGCCGTGGACGAGCTCACCCAGGGGCTGCAGCCGTCGGTGGTGACCGAGGTGCTCCAGGTGGCCACGCGCCTGGCGGAGGACGGCATCGGCCTGCTGCTGGTCGACCAGTCGCCGCAGGTCCTGACCCGCTGGTGCTCGCGCGTGCTGGTCATGGAGGCCGGCCGCGTCGTCCTCGACGAGGCGGTCACCGACGAGACCGCCGCGCGGGTCTCCGACCTGCTCGTCCTCCGCTGACCCCCGTTCCCGTCCCGAGCCGCCCGCGGCTCCCACCCCGCCCCCGGAGGTCCCGTGTTCGACCCGTTCCTGCCCGCCACCGAGCTCGCCGGCCTCATCCGCCGCCGGCAGCTCACGTCGGTGGAGGTCACCTCCACCTACCTGGACCGCATCGAGCGGCTGAACCCCGAGATCAACGCGGTCGTCTGGGTGGACCCGGAGGCCACGCTCGAGGCCGCCCGCGCCGCCGACGCCGCCCTCGCCTCCGGAGCCGACCTCGGTCCCTTCCACGGGGTCCCGGTCCCGATCAAGGACCTCACCGCGGCCCAGGGCCAGCCCTGCTACCACGGCTCCCTGGGGACGTCGGAGGCGCCGTCGGAGGTCAGCGAGCCGGTCGTCGACCAGCTGCTGGCCGCCGGGTTCGTCCTCATGGGCCGCACCGCCGCACCGGAGGCCGGCACCATGTCGGTGACCGAGAGCCGGCGGTTCGGCATCTCCCGCAACCCCTGGGACCCGGCGCGCTCGCCGGGCGGCTCCAGCGGCGGGGCCGGCGCGGCGGTGGCCGCCGGCCTGGCGCCGGTCGCGCACGCCAGCGACGGCGGCGGGTCGATCCGGATGCCCGCGTCCAGCTGCGGCGTCGTCGGGCTCAAGCCCAGCCGGGGCCGGGTGCCGGCGCTGGTCTCCGGCTGGGAGCACGCCGCGACCGACGGCGCGGAGACCCGCACGGTGCTGGACGCCGCGGCCGTCCTGGACGCGATCAGCCACCCCGACCCGCTGGCCCTCTACAACGCGCCGGTGCCGGCGCGGCCCTTCGCCGCCGAGGTCGGCGCCCCGGCCGGGCGGCTGCGGATCGGCCTGCTGACCGAGGCCCCGACCGGGGTCCCGGTGGACGGCGAGTGCGTCGAGGCGGCCCTGCGGACGGCGAAGGTGCTCGAGGAGCTCGGCCACACGGTGGAGCCGGCGACCCTCGTCGGGTACAGCGAGCAGGCGGTGATGGGCTACATGACCCACATCATGGACGCGTCCGTGACCGCCCTGCCGTACGAGCGGCCCGAGGAGGCCGAGCCCTACCTGCGGTACCGGATGGAGCGGGCGCGGCGGGCGTCGGCGGCGGACTACGTGGCCAGCGCCCACCGGCTGCAGCGGGAGAGCCGGGCGGTGGCCGCCCAGTTCGGCCGCGACTTCGACGTCGTCCTCAGCCCCACGATGGCCACCCTCCCGGTGCCGGCCGGCCTGCTGGTCGACGAGGCCAACGCCGATCCCGAGGGCCCGCGGTTCACCGAGCTGCGCATGGTCTCGTTCACCAGCTGGGTCAACCTCGCCGGGCTGCCGGCGATCTCGCTGCCGCTGCACGTGTCGGCCGACGGGCTCCCGGTCGGGGTCCAGCTCGTGGCGGGCCCCTGGCGGGAGGACGTGCTCGTCCGGCTGGCGGCGGACCTGGAGCAGCTGATGCCCTGGGCGGACCGGCGTCCGCCCCGCTTCGCCGGCTGAGGCCGGGTCAGCCCGGGAGGGGGCGGTCGTCGGCGAGGGCCGCCACGGCCGCCCGCTCCCGGTGCTCGCGGGGACTGGTCCCGTACCGGCTGCGGAAGGCCTTGCTCAGGTGGCTGGGGTCGGGGATGCCCCACCGGCGGGCGACGGCGGACACCGGCTCCGCGCGGCGGGCCGGGTCGCCGAGGTCGCGGTGCACCAGTTCCAGCCGGCGCGCCCGCACGTACCCGGCGACCGTGAGCGCCTGCTGCTGGAACACCTTGTGCAGGTAGCGGGTGGAGATGTGGTGGGCGGCCGCGATCGCGTCGGGGGAGAGCCCGGGGTCGCCGAGCCGGTGCTCGATCCAGAGCAGGATCCGCTCGAACAGGTCCTCGTTCGGTCCGCGCGTGGTGCGCGGCGCCTGCAGGTGCCCGGCGAGCAGCGAGGTGACGGCGTCCGCGGCCTGGAGGCGCAGCTGCGCCGACATCCGGCCGAGCTGGTCGGGCAGCTGGCCCAGCAGCCCGGTGACCAGCGCCGCCGACGGCGCCGACGCGAGGTCCTCGCTCACCGTCGCCGCGGCGAGGGCGTCCTGGCCGACGCCCAGCACGGACGGGGTCACCTCCAGGACGAGGTAGTGGTAGGGCCCCCGGACCTGGAGCCGGAAGGGCCGGCTGCGGGAGTAGAGCACCATGCGTCCCTGGCCCAGCGGCACCGTGCGCTCGGTGCCGTCCGCGCCGCGCTGGCTGACCAGCCCCTCCCCGTCGAGCAGCACGCCGAGGTAGTACGCCGGGAAGTGGCGGTTGTACGTCAGCGGGGTGACGACCACGTCGCCGCAGTCCCGGAAGTCGCACCCCGGGATCCGCCCGAGCTGCCAGGAGTGGGCCCGCGCGGTCAGGCGTGACTCGGTGCTCCGGACCAGGACGGCGTCCGACGCCTCGCGGGTCCGTGGCCCGGACTCGCCCAGGTAGGCCTGGATCACCGTTCCGCGCGGTCCTGCGGTCTGTTGCACGCCTGCCTCCGGTCGCTCCCGCCGATCTCCTCCGGTCGGGGCGAGCGGCAGACTAGACATGTACCCGCACCGCGGCGTCGCACCCCGCCGTGCGGGATCGGGCCGGCCACCCCGTGGGGGAGGGGGCGTCGTGCCCCGCCTACCGTCGGGGTCGGCGGTCCGCCCCTCGGGGCGAGCCGCCGGCGGTCGGTTCCGGAGAGGGGTGGCGTCCTGACGTCGGCAGCAGAGCAGCAGCCCCGCACGGAGACCGGCGGCCGGGCGCGCCGGGGATCGCCGATGCCGCTGCTGCAGACCGTCGGGCTGGTCAGCACGCTGGACCGGTTCGCCATGGCGCCGATGCTCGTGGCCATGGCCGCGGACCTGGGCGTCCCGGTGGCGTCCGTGGTCGCCGTCGCCGGTGCCTACTTCCTGGTCTACGGGCTGTCGCAGCCGCTGTGGGGCCTGGCGGCCGACCGGTTCGGCCGCGTGCGCACGATGCGGGTGGCCTTGCTCCTGGGGGGCCTGCTGACCGCGGGCTCGGCCCTCTCCGGCTCGCTCGCCGTCCTGGCGGTCGCCCGCGGCCTGGCCGGGGGGTTCTTCGGCGCGGCGTACCCCTCCTGCCTGATCTACCTGGGGGACACCGTCCCGGCGGCCGCCCGCCAGCACGCCATCGCGCGGTTGATGGTCGGGGTGGCGCTCGGCACGGCGGTCGCCTCCGCCGGCGCCGGCGTCGTCGCGGACCGGTTCTCCTGGCGCGCGGCGTTCCTCGCCACGGGCGTCGCTGCCGTGGTGCTGTCCTGGGTGCTGCGGGCCCTGCCCGAGCCGGTCACCGGACACGCGCGGTCGTCGCCGTCGGCCTCCCTGCGACGGATCGCCCGGTCCCGGCCGACGCTGCTCGTCCTGGGGTTGGCGTTCGTGGAGGGGGCGGTGCTGGTCGGCGTCCTGACCCTGGTCCCGGTCGCCGCGCACGACGGCGGCGCCTCGCTCTCGGCGGCGGGGCTGGCGACCGCGGTCTACGGCGTCGCGGTGCTGGCCGGGTCCGTCGTGTTCGGCCGGCTGTCCCGCACCTGGCACCCGTGGCGGTTGATCACCGTCGGTGGGTCGCTGGCGGTCCTCGGCTGCGCGCTGCTGGCCACGACGCAGCAGCTCTGGATGGCGGCCACGGTCGCCGGTCTGCTGGGGCTGACCTGGACGGCGCTGCACTCGTCACTGCAGACCTGGGCGACCGAGGTCCTCCCGGCGGCGAGGGCCCTCGTCGTGGCCTGCTTCGCCGGCGCCCTCTTCGCCGGCAGCTCCCTGGCCGCCGTCGCGCTGGCCGACCTGGTCGCCGCGGGCCGCTTCGCGCTGATCTTCGGTGTGGCCGCCGTCGTCGCGACCGCGCTGACCGCGGTCGCCGCCGTCGCCCGGTACCGCTGGGCCCCGTCCGGGGCCGACCGGTCCGCCCCGCGCCACCCGATCGGCCCGGAGGCCTCCGCGCCCTGACCCGGCCGGCCTCGCGGCGGTCCGGGGCCGGTCGGGGGTGCACGACCGGGCGACGCCGCAGGTCGTGGGAGACGCTGTCCCCCGCGGGGCCGCCGGGGCTCCCGGGGGGAGGACCTGGTGGCGACGGAGCTGTACCTGGTGCGGCACGGCGAGGCCGTGGCGAACGTCGAGCCGGTGATCGGCGGGATGCGGGGAGACGCGGGGCTGACCCCCCGGGGCCGGGAGCAGGCCCGCCTGCTGCAGGAACGGCTGCAGGACGAGCGGCTGCAGGCCGACCACCTCGTCGCCAGCACCCTCCCGCGGGCGCTGGAGACCGCCGAGTACGTCGCGCGGGCGCTGGGCCTGCGGGTGGAGCACGACGACGGGCTCCACGAGCTGCGTCCGGGGGAGGCCGACGGGCTGACCGTGGAGCAGTGGCGGGCCCGGTACCGCAGCGGCGAGGAACCGGGTACCCGCGACCCCTACCGGGCGTTCTCCCCGGGCGGCGAGAGCTGGGCGGCGTTCCTGGCCCGCGCGGGGGGCGCACTGTCCCGTCTCGTCGCCCGGCACCCGGACCGGACGGTGGTCGCCGTGTGCCACGCGGGGGTCGTGGAGGCGTCGTTCGCGCTCGCGTTCGGCCTGGGCGCGAGCGGGAACCGGGTGGACTGCGCGCCGCTGAACACCAGCCTCACCCACTGGCGGCACCGACCCGCGCCCGAGGGGGAGCCGGAGTGGACGCTGCTCTCGTTCAACGACGCCCGTCACCTGGGCGGCGGCGCACTGCCGGACGCCCGGGCGCACGACGCCGTGCCGCTCCCCGGCGAGGGCCCGGCTGCCGACGACTGAGGCGTGCGGGTGCGGCGGGTGCGGCGGGCGCGCGACGGGATCGTGCCCTACTGTCCTCCCTCCGACCGGGAGGTGACGATGCCCATCGATCTCGAGCCGCTCGAGCCGGCACCGGCGGGCTTCGCCGCGTGCGGCGCGTGCGCCTACCGGACGACGGGCACCCCGGCCCTCTGCTTCGCGTGCACCGTCGCCGACGGTGCGGCAGCCGAGGGCCTGACCTGCGTCGTCTGCGGGCACGTCTCCGAGGACCGGGGGCCGTGCCCCAACACGGTGTGCGGCCTCGACGACCGCTACTTCTCCCGCCTGTACACCGTGTCGGACCGCGCGGAGGAGATGTGGGACGCGGTCTACCGGTACAAGTACGGGGAGGAGCGCGAGCTGGCCGGGGTGCTGGGGCGCATCCTCGTCGGTTACCTCGACGACAACCGCGAGGAGCTCGCCGGCTACGACGTGATCACGACCGGGGCCATCTACGTCGGCCCGCGGGCGCAGCGGCTGTGGGACTACCTGCAGGTGATCGTCGAGGCGGCCCGGCTCGAGGGCCCGGGCTGGCCCTTCGTGCCGGGCCTCATCGCCAAGGCGGGTCCCACGGGACGTTTCCTGGGCATCGGCCCGGAGGAGCGCCGGAGGATCGCCGAGGGCGAGCTGCGCGCCGCGCTGTCGGTCCCGGAGCCCGAGCGGGTCGCCGGACGGCGGGTCCTGGTCTTCGACGACGTGTACTCCGAGGGCTTCTCGCTCCGGGAGATGGCGCGGGTGCTGCTGGGAGCCGGCGCCGCCGAGGTGGCCGGCCTGGTGCTCGCCCGCCGCAAGGGCGGCTGAGGACCCACCGTCAGGGCTCGGGATCGCCGACGGGCACCGTCCGCTGGTTGACTCAGCGGATGGTCGCGCCACTCCCGGAGCCCGAGCCGGTTCTCGATCCGAGTCAGCCGGTGCCCGACGACCCGGCCGAGCTGCTCCCCGACGCAGCCGAGCCCCTGCCGCCCGCGCCGATCGAGGCGACGCCCGACGATCCCGGCGGCGACCCCGGTGGTGTGCCCGAGCCCGCCTGAGGTCCCCGCCGGGTCCGACGCGGCGAGCTGGGCTGCTCGGAAAAAAGACAGGAAACCTGTACTTCGATCTCTGCGGCTGGCAGGGTGGCCCGCATCACAGACAGCCGATGCCGGGTCGCCCGGCGGGGACGAGGGTGCTCGATGAGCAGGTGGACGATCCGGTTGACGGCGGTGGCCGGAGCCGTCGCGCTGGTCGGCGGGAGCGCGTCCGTGACCGCGGCCGGCGCGGACACGACGCCGCAGCCGGCCGTGGCCCCCGGGGCGTACGACGGCGTCCTGGGCAGCGGCGCCACGTGGCTGGCGCACGTGCCGCAGCAGTGGAACGGCACCGTCGTCCTCTTCGCGCACGGCTTCGGCGCGATGCGGGCGCAGGACGCGCCGAACGAGGAGACCCGGCAGGCGCTGCTGGACCGCGGGTACGCCCTGGTCGGCTCCTCGTACTCCGGGCCCTCGCTGTGGGCGCTGGAGACGGCGGTCGACGACCAGTACGCCGCCCTGGCCGCGTTCGAGGACCTGCTCGGCGTCGAGCCGGAACGGGCCATCGCCTTCGGCCGCTCCATGGGCGGGCTGGTCAGTGCCCGTCAGGCCGAGGACCCGCGGGGTGAGATCGACGGCGTCCTGACCACCTGCGGGATCGTCGCCGGCGGGCTGAACCTGAACGACTACCAGCTCGACGGCGTGTACACGCTGGCCCACCTGCTGGGCGTGGACGTCCCGCTGGTCCGGTACGAGAGCGCCGAGCAGGCGCAGCAGGCGGCCGACGCGCTGATCGCGGCGGTCACCGCGCAGCAGGGCACGCCGCAGGGGCGGGCCCGGATCGCGCTCGCCTCCGCCTACCTCAACCTGGCGACCTGGTACTCCGGCGACGCCCCGGCGTCCCCGGACGACCCCGCCGCCGAGCAGGTGCAGCAGTACCAGGCCCTGATCGACGGCGGCGGCCTCGAGCGCTACGTGACCGGCCGGCAGCAGATCGAGCTGGTCGCGGGCGGCAACAGCTCCTCCAACGTCGGCGTCGACTACGGCGAGCTGCTGCGGAGCAGCGTGCACGCCGACCAGGTGGCGGCGCTGTACCGCGAGGCGGGGCTGGACCTCGAGGCCGACCTGGCCACGCTGACCCGCGACGCGGACGTCGAGGCCGATCCGGAGGCCGTCGCCGACCTGACCCGCTCGTCGACGGTCACCGGGGAGCTCCAGGTCCCCGAGCTGGCGATCCACACCGTCGCGGACGAGCTGGTCCCGGTGGAGCACGAGGACTGGTACGAGGAGCTGGTGCACCGGGCGGGGGAGACGCGGCAGCTGCGGCAGGCCTACGTCAACGGAACCGGGCACTGCGAGTTCCAGCCGGCCGAGCAGGTGGCGGCGCTGCAGGCCCTCGAGCAGCGGCTCGACACCGGTCGCTGGGGCGGGGTCGCCGAACCGGAGCGGCTGAACGCGGCCGCCGACGCCCTGCAGCTCGGGACCACCGCGCGCTACACCGAGTTCGACCCGCCGCGGCTCGTCGGCGGACTGGGCGAGCCGGGGCGCGAGCGGCACCGCTGAGCGGAGGGAGGGCGGGCCGGCCCGGGGGCACACCCGGACCGGCCCGCCGTCCCGAGCCGGTCGGGAGCGGCGGCCCTCAGCGGCGCGCGGTGCCGTCCAGCGCGGCCCGGCAGAGGACGACGTAGCGGCGGAGGTCGTCGGCCTGCACCGGGGTGAGCGGGGCCACCATCCGCGACTCGAGGCGGTCGACCTCGTCGCGGTACCGGTCGAGCAGCTCGCGACCGCGCTCGGTCAGCCGCAGCACGCGGCGCCGCCGGTCGCGCGGGTCCACGACCCGGGACAGCAGCCCGCGATCCTCCAGGACGGCGATCAGGTCGGCGGCGCTCTGGTCGGTGACGAACGAGTTCCGCGCGAGCTCGGCGGTGCTGAGGTCGGCGGAGCGCTCCAGCACGGTCAGCGCCGTGTACTGCAACGGCGTGATGGCGGCCGGACGGAGCACCTCGTCCAGGCGGGCGCGCACGGCCTGTTCCAGCTGCTTGACCAGGTAGAGCGTCGAGGGACGGGATCCGTCGAGGTCGGCCGGATCGGTGGGCGAGAGCACCCGCCCATCATCGCCCAGGGGAGCCCCGGCGCCCGGCACGGCGCGACCGACCGCCCTGGGGTGCCCCCAGGCGCGTGCCGTTCCTAGGCTGGGCGGGTGCCAGACACCGGCGCGGAGCCACCCCACGGTGCTGCCGACCAGCCCGTCCGGATGAGCGCTCCGATCCGGATCGTGCTGGTGGACGACCAGGAGATCGTCCGCACCGGGCTCCGCGCGCTGGCCGAGCACGACGGCGACATCACCGTCGTGGGGGAGGCCGGCACCGGTCGTGCCGGGCTGAGCCGGGTCCGGGAGGTGCGTCCCGACGTCGTCCTCATGGACGTCCGCATGCCGGAGATGGACGGACTCGAGGCGACCCGGGCGATCGTCACCGATCCCGGACTGGACGGCGTCCGGGTGCTGGTGCTGACCACCTTCGAGGAGGACCAGCACGTCTTCGAGGCGATCCGCTCCGGCGCCTCCGGCTACCTGCTCAAGGACATCTCACCCGTCCAGCTCCGGCACGCGATCCGGGTGGTCGCGGCGGGGGAGGCACTGCTCGCGCCGTCGGTCACCCGCACGGTCATGCGGTCGCTGGCCCGGAGCCGGCCCGCCGTCGACGACGCCGCGATCCAGCAGCTGACCGAGCGGGAACGCGAGGTGCTCACCCAGGTCGGCCGGGGGCTGTCCAACGAGGAGATCGCCCGGGCGCTGTCCCTGTCCCCGGCGACCGCGCGCACCTACGTGTCCCGGCTGCTGACCAAGCTGCAGGCCCGCGACCGGGCGCGGCTGGTCGTCCTGGCCTACGAGACCGGCCTCGTCGTCCCCGGGAGCTGACCCCCACGTCCCGCCCCGGTGGGCAGCGGGCGACACCGGCCCTCCCCCGGGGGCGACCCACGAGGACGCCTCGGACCGGTCGGCTCGTCGCGCCGAGGCGGATGTGCTCCCGGCGGCGACTCCCTAACGTCACCGACCCGGGGGAGCGACAGGACAGGAGGACGGTCGTGAACGGACGTGTCGTCGTGGTGGGTGCCGGCATCGGCGGGCTGACGACGGCGGCGGTGCTCGCCCGGCACGGGGTGTCCGTCGACGTGCTCGAGCGCCGCCCCGGGCTGCCCGACCAGGGAACCGCCCTGGGGATGTGGCCGGCGGCGGTGCGTGCCCTGGACGGTGCCGGCCTCGGGGACGAGCTGCGCCGGCTGGCGTTCCCGCAGACGCAGGGCTGGATCCGGCGCCGGGACGGTGCGCCGCTGGCCCGCATCGACGTGCGGGAGCCGACCTACCTGATCTCCCGTCCGCCGCTGCTGCGGCTGCTCCACCGCTCGGTCCCCGCCGGCGCCGTGTCCTTCGGTGCCGCGGTGGACCGGCTGGACCAGCTGTCCGGCTACGACGTGGTGGTCCTCGCCGACGGCAGCCGCAGCCGCCTCCGCGACGAGCTGTGGGGCGCGCGGGCGCGACCGCGCCCCCTGCCGCTGCGGGTGTGGCGCGGCACCCTGCCGGGCGGGCGGTCGACGACCGCCGAGAGCTGGGGACCCGGTGCGCTCTGGGGGCTGACCCCCCGCGAGGACGGCCGCACCAACTGGTTCGCCTGCGTGCACCACGACGTGGCCGCCGACCGCTGGGACCTCGGCTTCCTCGGCGAGGTCTACGGGGACTGGCACCACGAGGTGCGCGACGCCGTGGCCGGGGTGACCGCCGACGGGGCCGGCGGGGAACCGGTGCTGGTGCACGAGCTGACGCAGTCGCCGCGGCTGCCGACCTACGTCTCCCGGCGCGTGGCCCTCGTCGGGGACGCGGCACACACCATGGCGCCCAACCTGGGGCGCGGCGCCTGCGAGGCGATCCTCGACGGCGTCGCCCTGGGCCGGGCGCTCGTGGACCACCCCGGGGGAGCGGACGCCCTGCGGGCCTACGACCGCGCCCGGCGCCGGCCCAGCCGGCGGGTCGTCCGCGGCGCCGCGCTGGTGAGCCGCGTCGCCCTGGCCCGGCGGGGGACCGGTCCCCGGGACGCCGCGCTGCGCGCCGCGTCGTGGCTGTCGCCGCGGCGGTCACGACGAGCGCGGTCGGCCGACGGGCAGGGGGGCGGGCGATGAGCGCACCCGACCCGTCGACGGGTCCGGACCCGCGGGCCCGTGCCGCGCGGGCCGTCGCGGCCTGCGCGCCGGCCTACCGCGGTGCCGACCTGCATTACCTCGGCGGAGGGCTGGACCACCGCGCGTTCCTGGCACGGGACCTGGTCGTCCGCGTCGCCGCCCCCGCCGCGGCCGCCGACGTGGTCCGCGAGGCCGCGCTGCTGCGCCTGGTCGCCGCGCACGTGTCGATCCCCGTGCCGGCGCCGCGGTTCGCCGATCCGGACGAGGGGGTCCTCGCCTACCCGGTGCTCCCCGGCCGGCCACTGCTCGGACGGACACCGCCGGCGGGCGCCGCGGCGCGCCTGGCCACGGTCCTCCGGGAGCTGCACGCCATCGACCCGGCCGACGTCGGGACCCGCGCCGAGGTCGATCCCGCCGAGCCGGACGAGTGGCTGGCCGACCTCACCGGCCCCGCGCCGCTCCTGCGGATCGTGCACGCGTCCCGGCCCCGCCCGGCCTCGGTGCTGACCCTGGCCCACGCCGATCTCGGCGCGGAACACATCCTGGAGCAGGGCGGCGTGCTGACCGGGGTCATCGACTGGGCCGATGCGGCGGTCACCGATCCCGCGCTGGACTTCGCCCGGCTCCACCGCGACTTCGGCCCCGCCTTCCTCGACGACGTGCTGCGCGCCTACGGCGACGACGGCCCGGGACTCCGCGAGCGGATCACGTTCTTCGCCCGCTGCGCAGCCCTCGAGGACCTCGTCTACGGACGGGAGAGCGGCCGCGAGGAGTACCTGCGCGCCGCCCGGCGCAGCCTGGCGTGGCTGTTCCCCGGCGCTGCCGGGGCCGCGACGGAACCGCCTCCGGCTCCGCCCGCCGGGGAGGGCGGCCCCGCCACCCACTGGTCAGGAGTGGCGGGGCCTGACCGAGACGGACCCCCGGGAGACCGTCTCGGCTGAACGGGGGCCGTCGGGCAGGCGGCGGTCTGCCGGTCCGCTGCTCGACGGCGGGGGCAGCGGCCGCCCGCGGACCGGGTCCGGTTGCAGCCGGAGCTCGCCGGTGAGGACCAGGTGCTCGGCGATCTCGCGGACCTTGACGTTCCTGTTCATCGACGCCTGGGCCAGGGCGTCGAACGCCTGGTCGGGAGTCAGCCGGAGGCGCTCCATGAGGATGCCCTTGGCCTGCTCGATGACCGCCCGGGACCCGAGCGCGACCTGCAGGTTGTCGGCCGTGCGCCGGGCGCTGCGGTACGCCTCGACGGTTCCGGCGGCGACCGCCGCGTAGGGTGCGATCCCGGTGGCCACCGTCCGGCTGGCCTCGTCGAAGGCCTCCGGCGTGCGGGCGTAGACGTTGAGCGATCCGCTGATCTGCTCCTCCCCGACGAGCAGGAGCGGAACGGCGAGGCTGCTGAGGTTGCCCCGCTCGGCGGCGTGCCGCGCGTAGTCCGGCCACCGGCCCTCCGCGCGGGTGTCGACGATCTCGGTCAGCACCCCGGTGCGGGCGGTGTGCAGGCACGGCCCGTCCCCGAGTCGGTACTGGGCATGGTCGAGGTCCACGGCCAGCGCGCCGGTGCCCACCACGGTGCTCGGCACGTCCTCGATCAGCAGCGTGACCGAGGCCTCCGAGTTCCCGGGCATGGCGCTCGTGGTCAGGTCGACCAGGGACTGCAGCAGGCTCTCCATGGACAGCTCGTGCAGGGACGACCGGCCCAGATGCGCCAGCGCCTCGGCGGCTTCGGTGGACGGTCGGGGGAAGCTGCGGGCCACGGTGGGCCTCCGGTCTGGTGGGTACCGGGGGCTACCTCGGCAGCGGGACCCACGATGGGTGCCGCGTGGCGCTGCGCCACGCCTGACGCACCGTCGACACCCAGGTTGCCCCCGGTGTCGGACCTGACCCTACGCGCCCTCTGGTCGCCGGGCGGTCACCACCGGTGCTCGCCCTGCCTAGAGTCTCCCCATGCCCACCCCGCCGCGCCGCGACCTGGACGTCGGCGCGCTGCTCGACCGGGTGGAGGGGATCGCGCCCATCGAGGCCGTGGCGGCCGCTGCGGCAGCGCTCGCGGAGATGCTCGACGCCCGGGAGCTCAGCTTCCTGATCGCCGACTTCAGCGGTCGCGCCGTCGTGCGCCTCACGACGGGCGGCGCCGGCGTCGAGGGTGCGCGGCTGCAGGCCGGCGCCCAGGCGGAGACGATCCCCTTGTCCGGCTCCGTCTACGAGCGCGTGATGCGGACCCAGGAGGTCGACGTGCAGCCGCTGGACGACGGCGTCCGGATGATCGCCCCGGTCACGGAGCGGGGGGACGCCATCGGCCTCCTGGAACTGGTCCTGCCCGGCGCCCCGGCTGCCTCGTCGGTCGCCGACGTCGCGATCGCGGCCCACGCGCTGGCGTTCGTCGTCATCGCCGTCCGCCGGTACACCGACGTGTTCGAGTGGGGCCAGCGGACGACGCCGTTCTCCCTGGCCGCCGAGATCCAGCGTCGGCTGCTGCCCGCCTCCTACACCTGTGAGGCCGGGCAGTTCACCCTCGCCGGCTGGCTGGAACCGGCGGCCTCGGTCGGGGGCGACACCTTCGACTACACGCTCAACCAGGACGCGCTGCACGTGTCGATCACCGACGCCGTGGGGCACGAGGTCCGGGCGGCGCTGCTCGCGACCCTGCTCGTCGGCGCGCTGCGCAACGCCCGCCGGAGGGGGCTGGACCTCCCCGACCAGGCCACGTTCGCCGACTCCGCGGTGGCGGACAACGCGGCCGCGGGGCAGTTCGTCACCGGACAGCTCCTGCGCGTGGACCTGGGGACCGGCCGGGCCGCGATCGTCAACGCCGGTCACCCGTTCCCGCTCCGGCTGCGGGACGGCCGGGTGCAGGAGATCGCCCTGGGCATCGACCCGCCGTTCGGGGTGATGCCCCGCGCGTCGTTCCGGGCGCAGGAGTTCCCCCTGCTCCCGGGGGACCGGGTCGTCTTCCTCACCGACGGCATGCAGGAGCGCAACGCCGCCGTCCTCGACGTCGCGGCCGCGCTCCGCGACACCGCGGACCTGCACCCCCGCGAGGTCGTCCAGGAGCTGGGCGAGGCGGTCCTGCGGGCGACGGGCGGCGATCTGCGCGACGACGCCACCATGGTCTGCCTGGACTGGTACGGCGGCGCCCCGCGGTCCAGGAACGGCACCCACGGCGCCGACGCCGTTCTCGCCTCGCCCGCCCGGGGCCTGCGCCGCCGACCGGTCTGAGCTGCGACGCGGACCGCCCGCACACGGGGTCCGAGCTCCCGGGACTCAGGCGGTGGCGAAGCGGACCCAGACGTGCTTGCGGTCGCCGGCGACGGTCCACCCGCGGTCCGTCGTCAAGTGGGCGACCATGCGCAGTCCCATGCCGCCGAGGGCCGGATCGCGGCCGACGGCGGGCTCGGGCCCGCGGTGCGGATCGCCGTCACTGACGTCGAGGAGGAGCGCCTCGGCCATCCGGACGGCGCGCACGCGCACCGGTGCCCGGCCGTGCCGCAGCCCGTTGGACGCCAGTTCCTCGACCGCCACCAGGAGGTCGTCGAGGACCGCCGCGTCCGCGTCGGGGTCCTCGAGCGCGTCGGGCACCCACACGCGGAGCTGGGCGCGCACCGTCCGCAGTTCCGCGAGCTGGGAGATCTCGGCGTCGTAGTGGGGTCCCGTGATCTCGGGACGCGGCCGTCGTGGCCAGGAGTCCAGGTCCATCGACTCGTTCCGGTCGGGGGGCGCGTCAGGGGAGGAGTGCCCCGCTGCCGGCGTTTCGAACCCGACCGGCGGCGTGCCGACGACGCAGTTCCCGTCGACCGCGCGTGCCTGACCGCTCCGGCGGCGGTCAGAGCATCCGGCCCAGTCGCGCGGCGTGCTCGCGCAGCACCGGCAAGAACTCGGCGGCCATGTCGTCGAGCGTGACGCGGGAGGCGAACGCGGCGGCGCTCATCGCCGCCTGCACCCGTCCGGAGCTGTCGCGGACCGGCACCGCCATCGTCCGGATGCCCAGCTCCAGCTCCTCGTCGGTGTAGGCCACCCCCTCGTCCCGGGCCCGCCGGACCCGCTGCCGGATCTCCTCCACGGTGGTCAGCGTGTGCGGCGTGGTGCGGACCGGGTCGGTGCGGGCGAGGACCGCGTCGACCTCGTCGTCGGAGAGCCCCGCCAGCAGCACGCGCCCGGTGGCCGAGGCGTGCGCCGGCAGCCGGGCGCCGAGCCGGACGCCGGCCGAGACGATGCGCTCGGCGTCCGCGCGGGCGACGAACACCGACTCGTCGGACTCCAGCACGGCCAGGGAGATCGACTCGCCCAGCTCCTCCCGCGCCGCGATGAGGATCGGGCGGGCCAGCAGCGCCAGCGGTGCCGTCTCGAGGTAGGAGGCGCCCAGGCGCACCATCCGCGGGGTGGGCCGGAAGAACTTCCCGTCGAAGCTCAGGTAGCCGAGCGCCTGCAGCGTGAGCAGGCAGCGCCGGGCCGACGCGGGGGAGGTGCCGGTGAGCTGCGCGGCCTCGCTGATCGACAGCTCCCGGCGGTTCGGGCCGAAGGCCTCGATGATCGCCAGGCCCTTGGCCAGCCCGCCCATGCCCTCGGCCGGCCGGGGCCGCCCCCCGGGGACGCCGTCCCGCCCCGCGGCCGTCCGCGACGGTCGCTCCATCGGTGTCCGCCTTCCTCTGCCGGCCGCGACGCGCACGGGAGGTCTCCCGACCGCCCCGGGCACGCCCCGCGCGCCTACTCCTGGGGCAGTTCCTCGGCCGTCACGACGACCTCGTCGATCTCGAGGCTGCCCTCCTCGATGAGACCGTGCTCCACCATGAGGTCGGCCAGGGCCCCGAAGTCGCTCAGGTCGCTGGTGACGCTCAGCCCGGCAGGTGCCAGCTGGGCGGCCACCTCGGGCGAGATCTCGGTGTAGGTGGGGATCACCTCGGCGACCAGGCCCGGGTCGTCGGCGGCCAGCGCCATCGCCTCGTCCAGCGCGCGGACGAACGCGGCGACGGTGTTCGGGTTCTCCTGGACGAACTGCGCGGTCGTGGCCCAGCCCGCGACGGGGAGGTTCTCGGTCGGACCCTCGAAGGCGCCCACGACCCGACCGGCGTCCCCGGCCTGCTCGACCTCGGTCAGGAACGGCTCGACCATCCAGGCGGCGTCCACGTTGCCCTGCGCGAGGGCGGCCGGCATGTCCGGCGGCGGCAGCTCGACGAAGGTGAGGCTGTCGAGGTCCACCCCGTGGGACTCGAGCACCGCCCGCGCGGTGAGTTCCTGGATGTTGCCGAGGCTGTTGATCGCGATCCGCTTGCCGGCCAGGTCGGCCGGCGCGTCGATCCCGCTGCCGGTCGCCGCGTAGATGCCCTGCGGGCCGGAGCGGTTGTTCTCCCGGACGATCCGCATCGGCAGCCCCTCGGCGGCCGCCTGCAGCAGGGAGACGTAGTTGCTGAACACCAGGTCGAGGTCGCCGGCGACGGACGCGGCGATCTGGGCCGCCCCGCCGGAGGCCACGTCCGCCTGCACGGTGAGCCCCTGCTCCTCGAACAGGCCCTCGTTGATGGCGAGGTAGAACGGCGCCAGGTCGGCGAGGGGGAGGACGCCGACGGTGAGCTCGGTCTGTTCCGGCGCGCCCGGTTCGGCGGCCGCCCCCGTCCCCGGCGCGGCGTCGCCGCCTCCGCCGCACGCGGTCAGGGTCGTTGCGAGGGCCACGAGCAGGGCGAGGACGCGGCTGGTCCGGTGCGCCATGGGATCTCCTGTGTGTCAGGGGGGACGGGTGGGTCGGCGCGCCGGTCAGGCCAGCGCGCCCGCCGCCGCCTCCGCCTCGGGCAGGACGTCGTGGTCGTAGAGCCACTTGCGGTAGGTCACGTGCGCGGCCATCTCGGCGTCGCGCACCGACAGGTCGGCGTAGACCGAGTCGTACCGGAGGCCGTTCTCCCGGGCGCCGCGCTGCACCTGCGCCACCCGCTCGCGGCGGAGACGCTCGTAGGCCAGCAGGCCGGCCGGCGCGGTGTCCCGGTCGGTGCGGGCGAGGATCGTGGCGAGCGCCATCCCGTCCTCGATCGCCTGGTTGGCGCCCTGCCCGAGGTGCGGGAGCATCGGGTGGGCGGCGTCCCCGAGCAGGCTCAGCCGCCCCTCGGTCCAGCGCGGCAGCGGCTCGCGGTCGTAGAGCCCCCAGCGCAGGGTCGTCCGCACCTGCTCGAGCAGCGACCCGACCCGCGGGTCCCAGCCGGCGAACTCCCGGCGCAGCTGGTCGGGGTCCCCGGGGGCCGACCACGACTCCCGCATCTCGTCGTCGGCCGGGACGAAGCCGACGAAGTTGACGAGCTCGCCGGCGCGGACGGGGAACGTCAGGAAGTGCCGGCCGGGGCCCAGCCACATGTGCCAGGCGTCGGTGGGCCAGTCGGGCACCAGCTCGTGAGGGACCAGGCCGCGGTAGGCGACCGATCCGGAGAAGACCGGCTCCGAGGGCGGGACGACGTGGTGCCGGAGCTCGGAGTGGATGCCGTCGGCCGCGATGACCACGTCGCCCTCCACCTCGGCCCCGTCGGCGAACGACACCCGCGCGCCGCCGTCGTCCTGGGTCAGGCCGGTGCAGCGGCGGCCGGTCTGCACGACGCCGTCGGGGAGCCGGTCGGCGAGCATGGACACGAGGTCGGCGCGGTGCATGCCGAACACGGCGTTCCAGCCCGAGGAGTCGGTCACCTGCACGCCGGCGATCTCGGTGCCGTCCTCGCGGTGGTAGCGGGATCCGTCCCCGACCCGCGCGCCCCACCGCTCGACGTCCGGGCCGAGCCCGACGCGGTGCAGCTGCCGCACGCTGTTGGGGGTCAGGAAGACCCCGGCGCCGATCTCGCCGAGGGCCGGCGCCTGCTCGTGGACGGTGACCGGGATGTCGCGGGCGACCAGGGCGTTCGCGGTGAACAGACCGGCGATCCCGCCGCCGACGATGACGACGCGGGGCGGCTCAAGGGCCATGGGGAGTGCTCCTCCGGGGACGGTGGCTTTCGCATAACGAAAGCCGTGCGCACTGCGCACTCAACGTAGATGGCCCGGCCGCCACCGTCAAAGGACCGGGAGGGCCGTTCCGAGCCGGCGCGGCCACCGCCGCCCGCCGGCGTGCGCCCTTGACATCGGATCCGGCCTCGGTGACCGTAGAGCTGCCGGTATCCGGACGTCGCGTCCGGATAACGTACGAACCGACTCCCGGCGCACCGGACCGGGCACCGGCACGAGCGCTCCTGCCGACGCCGGCCGGTCGGCCGGAGCATCGGCCGGCCGGGAGGGCCGTGCCGACCGGCTCCCGAGCGGCATCTCAGAGAGGAACGACTCCATGGGCACCGAGACGAGCGTCCGTTCCCTGCAGGACCTGATCGACACGACCCCCGACCTGATCGACTACCTGTACAACGACTCGCCCGGGGCGCACAGCCGGGGCCGGCCGGACCTGACGCCGGTGCGGCAGGAGTTCACCAACTGGCGCGACGAGCAGCGGTCGTGGCGGGAGACGGCCGTGCTGTTCGACCAGTCGCACCACATGCCCGAGCTCTTCGTGGCGGGCCCGGACGCGCGCCGGCTGCTGGAGTGGATCGGCGTCAACAGCCTGGCCAACCTCGGCAACGGGCGGGCCAAGCAGTTCATCGGCTGCAACCCGCGCGGCCAGGTGATCGGCGACTGCATCCTCTACGACCTCGGGGACGAGGGCTTCGAGCTGGTGAGCAGCACGCCGCTGCTGAACTGGATCGAGTACCAGGCGCAGACCGGCGACTGGGACGTGCGCATCGAGCGGGACAACAACACGTCCGACAACCCCACCGGCCGCCGGCTCAAGTTCCGCTTCCAGCTGGACGGCCCGAACGCGGGCGAGATCTTCGACGAGATCGTCGAGGGCGCGCCGCCGGAGATCCGGTTCTTCCACACCGTCCAGGCGCGGATCGCCGGGGTCGACGTGACCGTGCTCCGGCACAGCATGTCGGGGCACCGGGGCGTGGAGATCTCCGGCCCGTTCGAGCAGGGGGAGACGGTCCGTCAGGCCATCCTCGACGCCGGCGCGCGGCACGGGCTGCGCCAAGGCGGGGCGAAGGCGTACTACAGCGCCAGCTTCGAGGGCGGCTGGATGGCCTACCCCCTGCCGGCCGTGTACACCGGCGAGGACCTGCGGGCCTACCGGGAGTGGCTCCCCGCCACGTCGTGGGAGGGCCGGTTCCAGCTCGCGGGGAGCTTCCGGCCCGACAGCATCGAGGACTACTACGTCACGCCCTACGACCTGGGCTACGGGCGCATGGTCAAGTTCGACCACGACTTCATCGGCCGCGAGGCGCTGGAGGCGATCGCTGCGAACCCGCCGCGGACCCGCGTGTCGCTGGTCTGGGACAAGGAGGACCTGCTGCGCATCTACGGGTCGCTCCTGGAGCCCGGGACGCCGTTCAAGTACCTCGACCTGCCGGTGGCCGACTACGGCAACCTCATGCACCGCGACGAGGTCCGGACCCTCGACGGACGGCTCATCGGCCTGGCCACGAAGGTCGGCTACAGCATCAACGAGCGCGTGGTGCTGTCCTTGGCGATGCTGGACGTCGAGCACGCGAAGCCCGGGGACGAGGTCGTGATCGTCTGGGGCGAGCCGGACGGCGGGTCCCGCAAGCCGCAGGTGGAGCTCCACCAGCAGACGCACGTGCGCGCCCGGGTGGCCGGCGTCCCCTACGCCGCCACCGTGCAGCAGGCGGGGAACCGGGCGGTCGGCCAGCCGGCCGCCCGCTGAGCACGCCACCGGGCAACCGGTGGCCCCGTCCGGACGGGGCCACCGCTGCTCGGCACAGGAGGGGACCGGGGACGGTCCCGAGGACCGTCGGGAGGGGGTGCCGGTGACGCAGCGACCGGACGAGCTGGACCAGCGGGACTACGTGCAGTCCCTGGAGCGCGGCCTCGAGGTGATCCTGGCCTTCGCCGACCACCACCCCCGGCTGACCCTCTCCGAGGTCGCCGAGTCCACCGGGCTGAGCCGGCCGACCGCCCGCCGCCTGCTGCTCACCCTCGAGGCCCTCGGGTACGTGCGGGCCGAGGGGCGCTCCTTCTCCCTGACCCCCCGCGTCCTGGCGCTCGGGTACGCCTACCTCAACTCCCTGGACCTCACCGCGATCGCCCAGCCGGTGATGGAACGGGTCGTCTCCGCGGCCCAGGAGGCCTGCACCCTCGCGACGCTCGACGGATCCGACGTCGTCTACGTCAACCGGGTCTCCGCCCGGCGGCTGAGCGGCCTCTCGCTGGTCGTCGGGACGCGGCTGCCCGCCTACGCCAGCGCGATGGGCCAGGTGCTGCTGGCCGACCTGGTCCCCGCCGACCTGCGCCGCTACCTGGACCGCACCGAGCTGGCAGCGCTGACCCCGCACACCCTCACGACGGAGGACGCGCTGGCCGAGCGGCTGGCGCAGGTGCGCGACCGGGGTTGGGCGGAGGCCGACCAGGAGCTCGAGGAGGGGCTGCGCTCCGTCGCGGTCCCCGTGCGGGGCAGCGACGGGCGGGTGTTCGCCGCGCTGGGGATCTCCTCGACCGCCGGCTCCATGAGCACGCTGGTCGAGCGGCACCTCGCGCTGCTGCAGGACGGCGCGGCGGAGATCAGCGCCGGGCTGGGCAGCGACTTCTCAGGACGCTCCCGCTGACCCGGCGACCGGCGGCCCCAGGGTCACCGTCCGGGCGCCGACGTCCCGGACGGAGGCGACGCCGGTCAGCGCCATCGTCCGGTCGAGCTCGGTGGTGAGGACGTCGATGACCCGCTCCACGCCCGCCTGCCCGGCGACGGCCAGCCCGTAGAGGTACGGCCGGCCGACCAGCACGGCGCGCGCACCCAGCCCCAGTGCGGTGAGGACGTCGGCGCCCCGGCGGACCCCGCCGTCCAGCAGCACCTCGGCGCGCCCTGCCACGGCCTCGACGACGCCGGGCAGCGCCTCCAGCGTCGCGGGGGCGCGGTCCAGCTGCCGGCCGCCGTGGTTGGAGACCACCACCCCGTCGGCGCCGTGCCGCACCGCCAGGGCGCCGTCCTCGGGGTCCATGACGCCCTTGACCACCAGGCGGTGCGGCCAGGCCCCGCGCAGCCACGCCAGGTCGCCCTCGGTGACCGGGTAGAGGCTGCGCAGGATCTGACCCTGGGTGGCGAACGGCGACACCCGGCCGTCGGGCCGGCCGCGCTGGGGGAGGTTGCCGCGCAGCAGCTCCGCCGTCCACCGGGGCCGGGTCGCGCAGTGCAGGGCGAGCCCGGGGGAGAGGCGCACCGGCAGGGTGAGGCCGTGCCGGCGGTCCCGCTCCCGGTTGCCGAACGTCGGGACGTCGACGGTGACCACCAGGACGCGGCAGCCGAGGGCGGCCACCCGGTCCAGCTCCGCCGTGACCCGCCCCCGGTCGGCGGAGAGGAACAGCTGGTACCACCACGACCCGGTCACCCGGGCGACCTGCTCGACCGGGTGGCCGCTGACCGTCCCGTGCACGTAGCCGACGCCCCGGGCCGCGGCCGCCCGGGCCACCGCCAGCTCGGCGTCGCGGTGCAGCACCCGCGCGGCGCCGGTGGGCGCCAGCAGGAGGGGGCTGCGCAGCGGCGTCCCCAGGACGGTGGTCGCGGTGTCCCGCTCGGCGACGTCGACGAACGCCCGCGGCTGCAGCCGGGCCCGGAGGAACGCCGCGCTGTTGCGCTGCAGCGTGACCTCGTCCTCCGCGCCGCCCTCCACCAGGTCGAACACCGGGCGGGGCAGCCGGCGCCGGGCCAGCTCGCGCATCTCCGCGACGCTGCCGGCGCGGGCGGCCCGCCGGCTCACCGCGCGGCTCCGGCCGCGGCCCCGGCGGACGCGGCGTACCGCGCCAGCGCCCGGGCCGCCTCCTGCACCGACCGCTGCCGGGCCTCGAGCGTCGCCCCGGCCACGTGCGGGGAGACGATGCACCCCGGCGCGGTCCAGAGCGGGTGGCCGGCCGGCAGTGGCTCCGGGTCGGTCACGTCGAGCACGGCCCGCAGCCGGCCGGCCCGCAGCTCGGCGAGCAGGGCCGCGGTGTCCACCACCGGGCCGCGGCCGGCGTTGACCAGCAGCGCGCCGTCGGGCATCCGGGCGAGCAGGCCGGCGTCGGCCAGGTGCCGCGTCCCGGACGTCAGCGGGACCAGCAGCACGACGGCGTCGGCGCCGGCCACCAGGTCGGGCAGCTCGCCGGAGCCGGAGACGCCGGGACGCGCCCGCCGGGCCACCCGCACCACGCGGACGGCGAGGCGCTCCAGCAGCGCGGCGGCGGCCTGGCCGGTCGTGCCCTGACCGACCACCACGACCTGCTGGCCGGCGAGCTCCCGGCGGGGTCGCCGGTCCCAGCGGGCGTGCACCTGGTCCCGGGCCGCCGGCAGCAGCCCGCTGGCCGCACCCAGCAGCGCACCGGCCACCCACTCGGCCACCGCGCCGTCCCGGGCCCCGGTCGGCCGGCCCAGCCCGACGCCGGGCGGCAGGAACGGGGTCACCCAGTCGGTGCCGACGATCAGCACCTGTACGAACCGGAGCGCCGGCAGCCGGGGGAGCAGCGGGGCCAGGTCGTCGGCGCGCTCGTGGTCCAGCACCAGGAACCCGACGTCGGCGAGGGCGGGCAGCAGCGCCGGGTCCCCACGGCCGGGGACCGGCCGGACGGTGACCCCGGGCGGAGCCGTCGCGGCGAGGTCGGCGGCCAGCGCCGCGGGAACGGCCGCCACCAGCGTCATGTCAGCCCAGCTCGACGATCTTCTTGTCGAAGGCGTGGACCTCCTCGACGGTCCCGTCGGCGCGGGTGATCACGTTGTCGCAGACCCAGGCGCAGAAGCCGTCGACGTCCCAGCGCGGGTGACAGGCGATGTTCATGCCGGCCGCGATCGCCATCGGCTCCTCGGCGCGCACCAGCGGCGGCTCGACCAGGTCGGTGCCCTGGCTGTGGCAGTGCAGCCGCAGCTCCTCCGGCCGGCCGTTCGCGCGCAGGAAGTCGTCGTACGCCGTCCAGACGTCGGCCGCCGCCGCCCCCGGGCGCAGCAGGTCCAGGCAGAACCGCTGGGCCTCGAGGCAGAACTCGTACTCCTCGGCGTACCGCTGGGGGAGCGTCCCGAGCACGCAGGCCCGGCCGAGCTCGGTGTACATGCCGCCCGGGCCGTTGACCTCGATCATCAGGTAGAAGAGGTCGCCCTCGCGCATCACCCGGTCCTGGCTGTGCGGGTGGGCGACCCGCGCCGCCTGGCCGGGGGGCACCGAGGCGCACCAGTAGATGCCCTGCTCGCTGCCGAGGTCCTGGGCGACGTGTTGGGCGACGGCGGCGACCTCGCGGTCGCGGCGGCCCGGTTGCACGGCCTCGAAGGCGGCGGCCATCGCCGCGTCCTGCAGCGCCGCGGTGGCCCGGACGCAGTCGAGCTCCTCCTCGGACTTGACCGCGCGGATGCGGTTCACCAGGTCGGTGGCCTCCGCGAACGCCGCGTGCAGCTCGCGCCGGACGTGGTCGCCGAACGCCATGGGGATCGAGGAGGTCCCCACCCAGCCGATCCGCCCGGTGCGGTACGGGTGCAGGGCCTCGACGGCGAGCTCGGCGTCGTCCCGCTGGGTGTAGGGCGCCGAGGGCATGTAGGGGCTGGCCAGCGCCCGGCCCACCCCGCGCAGCACGGGGTCGCGCTCCGGGTCGACGAGGAGGTCCTCGCCGCGGCGGCCGTGCCGGACGACCGTCATCGGCGCCTCCCGGGGGAAGACGACGGTGACCGGGTAGCCGTTCGTGGCCGGGATGTCGGTGAACCAGCGGACGAAGCCGCCGACGTGGTCGTTGTTGTTCTGCATCACCAGGACGTCGAGGCCCTGGTCGGCCATGGCCGCGCGCACCTCCCGCCAGCGCCGCTCGAGCTCGGCGGTGCTGATCGGCCCGACGAGCCGCTCGGAGAGCGCCGTCACGAGCCGTGCGGTGCGGCGGTCCCGGCGGCAGCCGGCTCCGAGGTGGCCCGCGTGATCAGCTTGAGCACCTCGGTGCGCAGCTCGGCGAACCGGGGCAGGCCCTTGGTGTCGACCTGGCTGCGCGGGCGCGGGAGGTCCACGTCGAGGACGTCGACGACGACGGTGGGCCGGCTGGACATCACCACGACGCGGTCGCCGAGGTAGACGGCCTCGTCGATGTCGTGGGTGACCAGGACGACGGTCAGGCCGGCGTCCTGGCGGACCCGCAGGATGAGGTCCTCGAGGTCGGCCCGGGTCTGCGCGTCCACGGAGGCGAACGGCTCGTCCATGATGAGGAACTCGGGCCGGTAGGCCAGGGCGCGGGCGATCGCCACGCGCTGCTGCATGCCGCCGGAGAGCTGCCACGGGTAGCTCTCGGCGAACCCGTCCAGGCCCACCTCGCGCAGCGCCTCGTCGACCGCCCGCTGGCGCTCGCCGCGGTCGCGGATGGTGTTCTTCAGCGGCAGGGCCACGTTGCGCCCGACCTTGGACCAGGGCATCAGCGAGCGGCTGTAGTCCTGGAACACGCAGGCGATCTCCGGCGGCGGCGAGTCCACGACCTTGCCGCTCTTGGTCAGGGTCACCGACCCGCCGGAGCGGGGGAGCAGCCCGGCGAGGCACCGCAGCAGGGTGGTCTTCCCGGCCCCCGAGGGGCCGACCACGGTGACGAACTCGCCCTCCTCGACGGTGAAGGTGACGTCGCGGAGCACCTCCAGCGTGCGGCCGGAGACGGTGTAGGACTTCTGCAGGTGGTCGACGGTGAGCACGTCAGTCCTCGCGATCTTGGGTGTACCAACGGAGGAGTCTGCGCTCCACCAGGACGAAGAGGCCGTTGAAGAAGACGCCGAGGATGCCCAGCAGCAGCATCCCGGACCACATCAGCGACACCTGGAAACTCTGCTGCGCCAGCAGGGTGACGTAGCCGATGCCGTTGGTGGCGGCCACCAGCTCGGTGACGACCATCATCACGAAGGCCACGCTGAGCGCGATGCGCATGCCGGCCAGCACTTGCGGCGCGGCGGCGGGCAGCTGCACGTGCAGCACCCGCTGGACCCGGGTCAGCCGGAAGGAGCCGCAGACGTCCTCCAGCACCGGGTCGACGTTGCGCACCCCGTCGATCGTGTTGAGCATGACGGGGAAGAGGGTCACGAACGCGATGAGGATGATCTTGGGGGAGTCGCCCACCCCCAGGAGCACGATGCTCACGGGCACCAGCGCGGTGGCCGGCAGCGCCCGCCCGAACTGCAGGACCGGGTTGAGCGCGTGGGCCACCAGCGGCAGCCGGCCGAGCAGGACGCCCAGGGCCACGCCGACGACGACGGCGATCCCGAACCCGGCGAACATCCGGCCCAGGCTCGGCAGCACGTCGGAGGCGACCCGCTCGAACACCCAGTTCTCGCCGAAGTTGGTCAGGATCTTCTGCAGCGACGGGTAGAACGGCGAGACGTTGTCCGCCGAGGCGAACCACCAGGCCAGCACGACCGCCACCGGGACGATCAGCGACGTGGCGACCCGCAGCGGTCCGGCCGACCACTGGTTCCGGAGTGCCGGCGCGGTCACACCTGCCTCCCTCGATGTGAGCTGTGCCAGTGCAGCTGGCGGCGTTCCACCCGCTCCAGTACGACGTTGACGAGGACGCCGATCACGCCGACCATCCCGACGAGGGCGTACATCTCGGGGTAGACGCCGTTGGTCGCGAACACCGAGATGTCGCGGCCGAGGCCCTCCACCCCCGTGATGATCTCGACCGCGACGACGACGACGAGCACGTGCGAGGCCGCGATGCGCAGCCCCGTCGCGATGAACGGGGACACGGCCGGCAGCACGATGTACAGGAGCCGCTGGTGCGGCTTGAGGCCGAACACCCGGGCGGTGTCCCCGAGGATCGGCGCGATGCCGGCCACCCCGTAGTAGGTCTGGAACAGCATCGGCCAGACGGCGCCGACGGCGGCCAGGAGGTAGGCCATCTCCGGCGTCGCGCCCATCACGAGGATGAGCACGGGCAGGTACACCACGGCGGGGATGAACCGGAGGAAGTCCAGGACGTAGTGGGTGAGCCGGTACAGGAGCGGGATGGCGCCGAGCGCCACCCCGAGGGCCACGCCGATGGCGACACCGGCCAGCAGGCCGACCGCGAACTGCTCGACGGTGGCGCCCAGGCTGGTCGCGAACGTCGCGGTCGGCACCAGTTCCCAGCCCGCCCGGACGATCTCGCTGAACGGGGGGACCTCCTCGGGGAGCACCCCGGTCCGGGCGAGGACCTCCTCGACGCCGAGGAGGGCCGCCGTGGTGACCCAGGGGAGGAGCCGCACCAGCCAGCGGCGGCGGGCCTCCCCGCCGCCACCGGTCCCGCTGCCCGTCGGGGCGGGAGCGGCCGACCCGGCCGGGTCGACCTGCTCCCGCGGCCGCAGGGCCGAGCTCATGGCGCGATGAGCGAGTCGAGGTCGGGGGCCTCCTCGATCACGCCGTACTTCACGAGGAACTCGCCCTCCTTCTCGATCGAGTCGCGGTCGATCTCCGCCGAGTACTGCGGCAGCGGGGCGCTCTGGACCAGCTCGGCGTCGGCGCCGGTCTGCTCGATGATCTGCGCGCGGGTCGCCTCCGGGTTCGCGTTGGCGTACTCGGCGGACTGCTCCAGCGCGGTGCGCCAGCGCTCGACGATCCCGGGGTTCTCCTGGATGAACTGCTGCGACATGTAGAAGACGGTGTTGCCGTTCTCCGGGTTGTCGAAGGCGACGGCGGGGGAGTCACCGATGTCCCGGAACCCCTCCTGGCGCAGCGCCGTGGCGAACGGCTGCAGGGTGCTGATCGCGTCGACCTCCCCCTGCCGCAGGGCGGTGACGGCGTCCGGGAAGGGCAGCTGCACGAGCTCCAGCGTGCTCGGGTCGCCGCCGTCCTTCTCGACCGCCTCCCGGATCCAGAACTCCCAGCAGCACTGCAGCGAGTTCACCGCGACCGTCTTGCCCTCGAGGTCGGCGAAGGACTGCACGTCGCTGTCCGCCGGCACGATCGTCTGGTACTGCGTGCCCGCCGGGTCCTCGCGGTCGTTCACGGCGCCGGAGACGATGGACACCGGGATGTCACCGGCCGCCGCGGTGATCACCGGCGAGATGCCGCCGAGCGCCACCTGCTGCTGGCCGTTGATCAGCTGGGTGATCCCCGCGGCGCCCGTGGCGGACTGGCCGATGGTCACCTCGATGCCCTGGTCCTCGAAGAACCCCTGCTCGATGCCGAGCAGGAGGGCGGTGGACGACTGGGACGCCGCCACGCCCGCGGTGATCGCGACCGTCTCGGTCTCGCCGCTGCCGCCGCCGCTGCCGCCGCTCGACGCGGCGTCGTCGGAGCCGCCGCCGCAGGCGGTCACCAGGGTCAGCGCGAGGAGCGCGCCGGTGACCGCGACGCCGTCCTTCCGTCTGCTGAACAACAACGCTCGGTCCTCCAGTGGGTCGGGTGTCAGAGCGTGCAAGCCGCCCCCGGCAGGGCGCGGAGAGGCCGCCCCCTGAGCTTTAGTACGTATGCGTACGTTAGACCTGCGTCACAGTGCGGTGCAAGGGGCCGGGCGGGCGCCGACGGTCACCGGGACGGGGTTCCCGTGCCGGCCGGCTCCCGACGGGGGCGACGCGACGCCCTGCCGGGTGCGGTGGCTCCGGCGGGGGTTGACCGCCCCGGGCGCCCTCCCTACAGTCCCGGTCACTCGTCCGCATACGGACCGACGGTCCGGTTCCGCACCGACGGCGCGGGTCTCCGGCGGTGGGGCCGACCCGCGGCGTCGCGCCCGGGAACCCGCTGACACTGCCCACCGGCCGGGCGTTCCGCCGCGGCTCCCGTCCAGGAGGTGTGCCATGCCCGGCACCGTCGAGACGTCCGAGTACCCGTTCCGGCGGGAGATGTCGTGCCCGTTCGACCCGCCCCCGGACCTCGCCGAGCTGCGGCGCCGCGAGCCGGTGACCCGGGTGCGGCTCTGGGACGGCAGCTCGGCCTGGCTGGTCACCCGGTACGACGACGTCCGCGAGGTGCTCGCCGACCGGCGGTTCAGCTCCGACATGAACCGGCCCGGCTTCCCCACCCACGGAGCGGGTGTGGCGGCGACCCGGCAGAGGCACCGGACGTTCCTCAACATGGACGACCCGGAGCACGCGGCTCACCGCCGGATGCTGACGCGCGACTTCATGGTCAAGCGGGTGGAGCGGCTGCGCCCGCGGATCCAGGAGTCCGTCGACGCGCTGCTCGACGAGTTCCTCCGGCGTCCCGAGCCGGCCGACCTGGTCACCGGGCTGGCGCTGCCCGTCACCAGCGGCATGATCGCCGACCTGCTCGGGGTGCCCGCCGAGGAGCACGAGTTCTTCCAGAGCCGCAGCACCCTGCTGGTCTCCCCGGACGCCGACGTCGCGGAGTCGCTGCAGGCCTACGAGGACCTGCGCGATCTCTTCCGCGAGCTGATCCAGCGCCGACGGCGCGCGCCGGCCGCCGACGTGATCTCCCACCTGATCACGCTGGAGGACGACGGGCGGCTGGCCCCCGACGAGACGCTCAACATGCTCCGGCTGCTCATCACGGCCGGGCACGAGACGACGGCGAACATGATCGCGCTGGGCACCCTGGCCCTGCTCGAGCACCCGGACCAGCTCGCCTGGCTCATGGCCGAACCGACGGCCCGGGCGGCCGGGGCCGTCGAGGAGCTGCTGCGCTACCTGACGATCTCGCACTTCGGCCGCCGCCGCGTCGCCACGGAGGACGTCGTCGTCGCCGGCCGGCTCATCCGGGCCGGCGAGGGGGTGATCGCCGCGAACGACTCGGCGAACCGGGACGCCGCCGCCTTCCCCGACCCGGACGTGCTCGACCTGGGCCGCGACTCCCGGCACCACCTGGCCTTCGGCTACGGCACCCACCAGTGCCTCGGCCAGCCGCTGGCGCGGGTCGAGCTCCAGGTGGTGTACCCGACGCTGTTCCGCCGGCTGCCGCACCTGCGGGCGGCCGAGCCCGTCGGCGCGCTCCGCTTCAAGGAGTCGATGGTGTTCTACGGGCTCTTCGGCCTGCCGGTGCGCTGGTCGGCCGCCGATCCCGCGCCCGTTCCGTCGAGCGAGCAGGGAACCGCCCGGTGAGGGTCGAGATCGAGCCCGGCAGGTGCATCTCCTCGGGGCAGTGCGTCCTCATCGCCGGGTCGGTGTTCGACCAGGACGAGGAGGACGGGATCGTCGTCCTGCGGACCGAGGACGTCCCCGCGGCGGACGAGGAGGCGGCCCGCGACGCCGCCCGGATCTGCCCCGCCCAGGCCATCCGCACCACCGACACCGGGTGAGGGCCGTCCGCCCCTGTCCAGGAGGGGCCCGGCACCCGTATGATTGTCCGTATACGTAGTAGCTTTCCTCGCGAGGGTCCCTGCGCGCGCGGGCGTTCCGGTCGATGGAGTGCCGAGCCCGTGCGGCGGGGCTCCGACCCGGCGGGAGCACCGAGGGCGACGGGCCGCACGGCCACGAGGACCTGCCAGAGGGGGTTCCATGCAGTTCTACCTGAACGGCTTCCAGCCCGGTGATCCCGAGGTGCTGCCCGCGGATCCGCGGCGCGCCGCGGAGCAGTCGGCCGACCTGCCGGACGAGGTGGACGTCCTCATCGTCGGATCCGGTCCGGCGGGGTCGGTGCTGGGGGCGCAGCTCGCGAGCTTCCCGGGCATCACCACCCGGATCGTGGAGCGGCGGCCGGGGCCGCTGGAGATGGGCCAGGCCGACGGCCTCGCCTGCCGCTCGCTGGAGATGTTCGACGCCTTCGGGCTCAGCGGCCGCGTGATGCGGGAGGGCTACTGGGTCAACGAGACCGTCTTCTGGCGGCCGGACGAGCAGGACCGGACGCGGATCGCCCGGAGCGGCCGGATCCAGGACGTCGAGGACGGGCTGTCCGAGATGCCGCACGTGATCATGAACCAGGCGCGGGTCCAGGAACTCCTTGTGGGCGTCATGCGCAACTCGCCGAGCAGGCTGACGCCGGACTACGGCCTCGAGCTGCGGACGCTCACCGTCGCCGACTCGGGGGAGCACCCGGTCGAGGTCACCCTGCAGCGGACCGACCCGGAGCGGTCGGGAGACGAGGTCACCGTCCGCGCCCGCTACGTCGTCGGCTGCGACGGTGCCCGCAGCCGGGTGCGGCAGTCGATCGGCCGCGAGCTGCGCGGCGACTCGGCGAACCAGGCGTGGGGCGTGATGGACGTCCTGGCGGTGACCGACTTCCCGGACATCCGGTTCAAGGCGGTGATCCAGTCCGACGAGGGCAACATCGTGGTCATCCCGCGCGAGGGCGGCTACCTCGTCCGCTTCTACATCGAGCTCGACGAGCTGGAGCCGGGCGAGCGGGTGGCGGCGCGGGGGATCACCGTGGACCAGTTGATCGCCCGGGCCGGGCGCATCCTGCACCCGTACACGCTCGACGTCCGGGACGTCGTGTGGTGGTCGGTGTACGAGATCGGCCAGCGGCTCACCGACGAGTTCGACGACGTCCCCACCGCAGAGGTCGGCACCCGGTCCCCCCGGGTCTTCATCGCCGGCGACGCCTGCCACACGCACAGCCCCAAGGCGGGGCAGGGCATGAACGTGTCGATGCAGGACGCGTTCAACCTCGGCTGGAAGCTCGCCGCCGTCCTCGAGGGGCACGCGACACCGGAGCTGCTGCACACGTACTCGGCCGAACGCCAGGCGGTGGCCCAGCGGCTGATCGACTTCGACCGCGAGTGGGCGGCGATGCACAGCGCCCGGCCGGAGGACGGCGCCGGTGACGAGGAGGGCCACGCCCTCGGGCTGCAGCGCCTCTACACCGAGCAGGGCCGGTACACCGCGGGCGTGGCGACGCACTACGAGCCCTCGCTCATCACCGCCGAGGCGACGCACCAGCACCTCGCTCGGGGCTTCCCGATCGGGGAGCGGTTCCACTCCGCCCCCGTCGTCCGGCTCGCCGACGCCAAGGCGGTGCACCTGGGGCACGTGGCCCGTGCCGACGGCCGGTGGCGGCTCTACGCCTTCGCCGACCCGGCGGACCCCCGCGACCAGGCGTCCCGCCTCCGCGGCCTCTGCGAGTTCCTCGCCGCCGCCGACGAGTCGCCGGTCCGCCGGTTCACCCCCGACGGTGCCGACGTCGACGCGGTGTTCGACCTGCGCGCCGTGGTCCAGCAGGGCCACCGGGAGCTGCCGCTGGCGGCGCTGCCCCCGCTGCTGCTGCCGCGCAAGGGCCGGCTGGGCCTGGTCGACTACGAGAAGGTCTTCGGCCCGGACCCGAAGGCCGGCCCGGACGTCTTCGAGCAGCGCGGCATCGACCGCGAGCAGGGCTGCCTCGTCGTCGTCCGCCCCGACCAGTACGTCGCCGCCGTCCTGCCGCTGGACGGCCACGCCGCCCTCGCCGACTTCTTCGCGGGCTTCATGGTCGAGGCCCGGGACCTGGTCCCGGCGCGCTGAGGGGGACGGTCAGGACGAGCCGGCGTCGCGGAAGGCGACCCGGTCCAGCCAGCCGACCAGGGTCCCGAGCTCGCCGTCGAGGAGCGGCTCGGCCAGGGCCGCCTGCACCCGCTGCACCCGCTCGGTGAGCTGGAGGTGGGTCTCGCGGACGTCCGGAGCCAGGCTCAGCACCTTCTGCCGGCCGTCGCCGGCGTCGCGGGCCACGGTCACCAGCCCGCGGCGCTCCAGGCGGGCGACGATGTCGGCGGTGCTGGACTTGTCCAGCGACGCCAGCTCGCCGGCGGTGACCTGGTTCATCGACGGCCGTCCGTAGAGCGCGCTCAGGATCGCGTACTGCGACGGGGTGATCAGTCCGCCGACGTGCTCGCCCCACAGGCTCGCATGGACCTGCTCGACGCGCCGCAGCAGGTGCCCCGGGGTGGTCGTGAGCCCCAGCGCGGGGGCGGTCCCGGGCGCCGCGGCGTCCGGCGACTCCGGGTCGGGGAGCCGGCCGCGGTAGGCGACCCGGCCCAGGAGGTCGACGAAGGACCCCCGGTCGGCCTCGTCCAGGACGGCGAGCAGCCGTTCCTGCACCCGGGCCACCTTCCCGGTGACGCTCTCCAGGGCCGCGCGCGAGGAGCCGGTCAGCTCCAGGAGGTTGCGCCGGGCGTCCTGCGGGCTGCGCCGGCGGCGCAGCCACCCGTTGCGTTCCAGCCGCGAGACGATGTCGGCGGTCGTGGACTTGTCCAGCGACGCCAGCCGCCCCACCTCGCGCTGGCTCAGCGGTGCCCCGGCGGCGAGGGCACTGAGGACGGCGTACTGCGGTCCGGTGAGGTGTCCGTCGAGCTCCTCGGTGAACAGCGCGGTGTGCACCTGCTGGGCCCGGCGGACGAGGTGCCCGAGCGTCCCGTGCAGCGGGAGGATGTCCCCGCCGGCGACCGGCGCCCCGTCGCTCGTCGCGCCTGCGGGGCTCCGGGGGTGCTCCGGGACGGACCGCTCGACGGCCCCGGCGGGGGCGCCGTTCCCGTCGCCGTCCCCCGCGGGCAGTCTCCGGGCGCGACGATTGACGGGATCCATGCGACCACCATATGGTCCGTATACGCACAACCCAAGGCCGTCAGCCGATCCGGGGCGGTGCACCCCGGCGTCCTGCTCGTCCTCGAGGGTCGCCGGCACGGAGATCCAGGGGAGTCGCAGTGAGCAGAACCCGCACCGCACCGCCGGCCGGTGGGACCCCGGTGCCGCCGGGGCCGTCGACCCGGGTCCGGCCGGCGCCGGGGCAGGAGTGAGCGCGATGTCCCTCGGCAAGATCGACACCCACGCCCACTACGTCCCCCCGGTCTACCGCCGCTACCTGGCGGACGAGGGGTTCTTCGGCGGCCAGTCGACGCCGGACTGGAGTCCGGAGGCGGCGCTGGAGGAGATGGCCACCCTCGGGGTCCAGACCTCCGTGCTCTCCGTCGCCCGGCCGGGGTTCTGGTTCGGGGACGTCGGCAAGGCCGCGGGGATGGCCCGGCAGGTCAACGAGTACGCCGCTGACCTGGTGCGCGAGCAGCCCGACCGGTTCGGCCTGTTCGCCGCCCTGCCCCTGCCCGACCTCGCCGCCGCCCTGCAGGAGGTCGAGCACGCTTTCGACCAGCTGCACTGTGACGGCGTGGTGCTGCTGGCCAACACCGACGGGGTCTACCTGGGCGATCCGCGGCTCGACGAGCTCATGGCCGAGCTGGACCGCCGCGAGGCGGTCGTGTTCGTGCACCCGAACGCCCTCCCGGCCGAGCCGGTGCCCGGCGTGCCGGTGTTCGTCGCCGACTTCCTGCTGGACACCACGCGCGCCGCGCTCAACATGGTCCGCAACGGCGTGCTGCGCCGGTACCCGCGGATGAAGGTGGTCCTGTCCCACGGCGGCGGGATCCTGCCCTACGCCGCGCACCGGATCGCCAGCCTCACGCCGATGGGGGAGGGCGGGCAGGTCGACCGGGCGGGGTTCCTGGCCGAGTGCGGGGCCTTCTACTTCGACACCGCGCTGACCGCCAGCCCGCACAGCATGCCGAGCCTGCTGGCCTTCGCCCGGCCCGGACACGTGCTGTACGGCAGTGACTGGCCCTACGCGCGCGAGGACAACTCCGAGTACTTCACCGCGCAGCTCGACGAGTACCCCCTGGACGACGACGTCCGGCGCTCGATCGAGCGGGGCGCGGCGGAGAGCCTGATCCCCCGGCTCGCCCAGCCGCGCTGAGGAACGGTGCCCGCGGCGCCCGCGCCCTCCGGCGGGGGCGACCATCGATAGGATGATCGATGTTCCGTCGGCCAGGATCGGGTGATGTCGTGAGCGCTGCCTCGGCGAAGCGATGGCGGCGGGTGCACAGCGCCGCGAGCCGCAAGGTGGTCGAGACCCGGTTGCGCGAGGCGATCTCCCGGGGCGACATGGCGCCGGGGCACCGGTTGGTCGAGTCCGACCTCATGGCGCAGTTCGGGATGACCCGCAACGGGGTCCGGCTGGCCCTCGACGCCCTCGCCGCCGACGGGCTGGTGGAGCGCGTCCCGAACAAGGGGGCGCGCGTCCGCCTGGTCACCACCGACGAGGCGGTCGGGATCATGGAGTGCCGGATGGTGCTCGACGGCCTGCTGTCCCGGCGGGCGGCGGAGTCGGCGACCGACGCGCAGGTCGAGCGGCTGCTGGCCAACCGGGAGCGGATGCGCGCCGCCGTCGCGAGCGGGGACCTGGCCACCTACTCCGACCTCATCCAGGCCCACCACGCGATCGTGCAGGACATGGCGCGGCGCCCGGTGGCGGCCGACCTGGTCGCCCGGCTGCAGGGCCAGATCGTGCGGCACCAGTTCCGGCTGTCCCGGCACCCGGAGCGCGCTCCCGAGTCGCTGCAGGAGCTCGAGCTCGTCGTCGACGCCGTCGCCGACCGCGACCCGGACCGGGCGGAGGCGGCCGCCCGCGCGCACCTGCAGGGCGTCATCGACTCCGTTCTCAGCGAGCCGGTGCGCGCCTGAGCCGGCCCGTCCGGCGGCGGGGCGGCCGGAGCCGCCCCGCCGCCGGAGCCGTCACCGGGTGCGGTACTCGCCGCGGGCGAAGCTGACGAACGGCGCCGGGGCGACGGTGGCCCGGATCTCGCGCTGGACGTGCTGCTCGACGGCCGGCTTGGCCGAGTTGGGATCCTCGCCCCAGAGCACGGTGACCTCGGTGCCCGGCTCGGCGTGCGCCGCGTCGACGGTGGCCAGGGAGACCATCAGCCGGTCGTTGGCGAGGTAGCCGCAGTCCATGGAGATGCCCACGCGCCCACCGCCGGCGAGGACGGCGTCGGCGTGGTGGAGGCCGTACCGGGCCTTGGGCATCTCGATGTACTTCGCGCCGGGCCCCGGGCGGTAGAGCGAGCCGACGGCGTCGGTGACGTCGTCGCTGTCCCAGACCAGGGTGACCTTGGTCCGCGAGGGTTCCTGGGCCATCCGCTCCAGCGCCGCGCGGCCGACGAAGTCGTGGTCGAAGGCGATGGTGCGGCCGTAGCCGACGTCGTAGGGGGTGAGGTAGTAGTCGGTGATGTCGGGGGAGTCCAGGCTGCCCGACAGCGAGCCCATGGCCTGTGCGGGCAGCCACTCGCGGTAGGCCTTCGACCGCTCGTCGTCGGAGTAGATGGCCGGGAACGGTGCGGGCACCCACGCCGACTCGAGGTTCGCCGTGGAGTAGGCCTTGGCGCCGGCCCGGACGAGGCCGTGCTCCTCGCCCGCGGCCAGCAGCGCGTCGAGGACGGCCTCGCCGTCGGCCCACGGGCCGAACAGCTCGAAGCCGGGCTGGCCGGCCATCCCGTGCCGCAGGCCGCGGACCCGGTGACCGGCGATGGTGAAGTCGGCCATCTGGAAGAACCGGGTCGCCGGCAGCGGCGCGCCGGTGGCCTGCTCCAGGACGGCGACGGCGGTCGGGCCCTGCAGTTCGTACCGGTACACCTTCGGCGGGCCCTCCTCGCGGTCGTAGGAGTTGTCGTCCCGCTCGGTGGTGGCGTCGTACTCCCCGCTCTCGAGGTGGAACTGCACCCAGTCGAGCACCATCGGGTGCCCGACCAGGTCGAACAGGTCGTCCTCGAGGTGGAACAGGATCGCGTCGCCGATGAGGTAGCCGTCGTCGTTGACCGCGACGAACTGCTTGGCCTTGTCGACGCCGAAGTCGGCGAAGCTGTTGACGCCGACGTCCTGGAGCAGCCTCAGCGCGTCGGGGCCGGAGATGTAGAGGTCGGTCATGTGGTGGGACTGGTCGAGCAGCGCGCAGGACTCGCGCCAGGCGCGCTGCTCGGTGCGCCAGTTGGTGAACTCCGGGCGGACCGGGAAGGTGTGCGGCCGGATCTGGGAGTTGCGGAGCAGGTCGACGGGGTTGCCGGCGCGGGCGATGGCCGCAGCGAGGCTCTCGGAGGGCATGTGGGTGGGACCTCTCGTGCGATGGGTGGCGGAGGTAGTGCGGGACGCCCGGTCAGTCGCCGGTGTAGACCATGTCCTCGCCGGCGGGCGCGGTCTCGATCACCTCGTAGCGGACCGCGAGCTGGGCGAGCTCCTCGATGGCGGCGGGGTCCAGTTCGGCGTCGAAGACGGGCAGCCGGATCCGGTCGGCCACGTCCTGCGGGATCTGGGTGTAGGTCGGGATGATCCGGCGGACCTCGTCCGGGTTCTCCTGGGCGTACTCGATCGCCCGGGTCATGCCGGCCACGAACGCGTCGACCGCCTCCGGCTGCTCGGCGATGAACTGGTCGGTGGTCTCCCACGCGCCGTTGATGAAGCCCGGGGCGATCGTCGGCGGGGGAGCCAGGACCTGCCGGCCGCCGGCGTCGAGGATCGAGGTGATGAAGGGCTCGGGTGCGTAGGCGGCGTCGACGTTGCCGCTCTCCAGGTTGGCCGGCATGTCGGGGAAGGGGATCTCGACGAGCTCGATGCTGCTGGAGTCGACGCCGAGCTCGTCCAGTGCGGCGCGCAGGGCGACCTCGAGAACGCCCTTGACGGCGTTGACCGCGATCCGCTTGCCGGCCAGGTCGGCCGGGGTCTGGATCGGGCTGTCGCCCTTCACCAGGACGGTCTGCCACTCGGCCTCGTCGGTGTCGGCGCCGAGGTCGCCGCCCACCACGAACTTCAGCGGCAGGCCCTGGGACATCGCCGAGATGGCCGGCACGTAGCCGGCGCCGATGACGTCGAAGTCGCCGCTGACCAGGGTGGTCACCATCGTCGCGCCGCCCTGGGCGTACTCCACCGTGACGTCGAGCCCCTCGTCCTCGAAGAAGCCCTGCTCCACGCCGAGGTTGAGGGCGGCCGTGTTGGCGGTCGGCAGGGCCCCGACGACGACCGGTGTCAGGCCTCCGTCGCCGCCCTCCGCCTGGCCCCCGCCGTCGTCCCCGCCGCCGCACGCCGCCACGGCGAGCGTGACGACGAGCCCCAGGAGGGCCGCCCCCGCTCGCCGGGTGCGGCGGGCGGGCCCGCCGGTCCCCGCAGCTCTGATGCCCATGCTCCACCCCTGTCCGTCCGTGGTCGTGCGGCGTCGTCCCGTGTGACGGGCGCCACGGGCACAGTATCGATAATCGTGCCCGCCGGGAAGGGGTGCGGCCGACCGGTGCGGCATCCCGACGGGTCGCCCCGCCACCTCTGCGCCGGCCCGGCGGCACTGCGAGGCTGAGGGTCCACCCTCAGGAGGAGGTCCGCGATGGCCCACGTGTTCCCCGAGGACGCCGATCGCCGGCCGGTGGCCGTCGTCGGCGCCGGCTCCCTGGGTCGCCGCATCGCGGCCGTCCTCGCCGCGGGCGGCACGGACGTGCGACTCACCGACCCCTCCGCGGAGCAGCGGGAGGCCGCGCGGGGCTACGCGCTGGACTCGCTCGAGGAGTTCCACCGGGCGCTCGGGCTGGCCAACGAGGAGCGCGGGACGGTGTCCTCGACCGAGGACCTCCGGGACGCCGTGGCCGGTGCGTGGCTGGTGGTCGAGGCCGTGCCGGAGCGGGTGGACGTCAAGACGGCCGTCTTCGGCGAGCTGGACCGGCTGGCCGAGCCCGACGCCGTGCTCGCCAGCAACTCCTCGTCCATCCCGACCAGCCAGGTGATCGGCGAGGTGGCCCGCCCGGAACGGGTGCTCAACGCGCACTTCCAGTCACCGCCGGAGCACAACGCCGTGGAGCTCATGTCCTGCGGGCGGACCGACCCCGCGGTGGTCGACGCGCTGGTGGAGCGCCTCCCCCGGTACGGGCTCGTGCCCTTCCGCGTGCGCCGGGAGAGCGACGGGTTCATCTTCAACCGGATCTGGGCGGCCATCAAACGCGAGTGCCTCATGGTGGTCGAGGAGGGCGTGGCGTCGCCCGAGGACGTCGACCGGATGTGGCAGCTGTTCACCCGGCCGGGGACGCCGCCCTTCCGGCTGATGGACGTCGTGGGCCTGGACGTCGTCCTGGCCATCGAGGAGCACTACGCCGACGTGCGCGAGGGGATCCCCGACGGGCCGCGGCGGCTGGTGCGCGAGTACGTCGAGCAGGGGCGCCTGGGGCGCAAGAGCGGTCGCGGGTTCTACGACGACTACGGGTGAGGGCCGACGCGCAGTGGGGCCGCGCCCGGTGGTGACCGGAGGCGGCCCCGATGTGCGCGCGGACGGCGTCCGCCGCCGAGGTCAGACGTCGAAGCCGGCGCGGTCGATCTTGCGGTGGTAGCGCGTGCCCAGCTTGCCGCCGAGGACGGCGCCCAGCAGGGTCGCCAGCAGCGCCGCGACGAGGGCGATGATCCCGGCGGTGGTCAGGGTGTCCCCGCTGATGGGGATGGTCGGCAGGTTGAGCTGCGAGAGCACGTTGTACTGGGCGCCGAGGACGGCGCCGGCGACGGCGAGCAGCACCACGACGAGCAGTCCGATGACCCACACGGCGACGCCCTGCCGGACCCCGTCGAAGCGGGCCATCCGGCCGGCGACGTAGCCGCCCGCGAGATAGGCGAGGAACAGGACGACGAGCAACGCGATGCCGCCGGCGATGCCGATGGTGTCGGCCTGCTGGGTCGCGGCGTCGGCCGCCTGGTCGGCGGAGGAGGCCTGCGTCAGGCCGAAGGCCACCCCCGCGGCGGACAGGAGGGCGAGCAGGACGACGGCGAGACCGTTGGCGGACAGCCAGCCGAAGAAGGCCGCGCCCCACTTGATGCCGCCGAAGCGGGCGTGCTGCGCGTCGACGGCCTCGCGGGCGGCGCCGCGGGTGGCGTGCGCGCCGACGTCGGGCTCGGATCGGTTCGTGGCCATGAGTACTCCAGGGGTGGTCGGCAGGAGCCGCGAGCAGGCGGGCAGCGCAGCGCCGCCTGCGGGACGGCAGGAGAGGGACGGGGAGCAGCGGACGCCGGTCGGTTCCCGGCTCCGCGGTGCAGTGCGCCGGTGCTGGGTCCGGGTGCGCCTCTGAGTGGTGCCCCGTCGTATACGCCGTGAACAAGCTCCCGGCCGCGCCGCGACGCGCGCAGCTCCCGAGGTTTTGTCGACCCCGGCGTTGACGGTCGCCCCAGCAACTGTCTAGCGTTGCCGTGAGCGCCGCCACACTCGACCGGGGTGGCCTGTCCCGAGGAGTCGACATGCGCAGGTCCACAGTTCTCGCCACGGTCGCCGCGGTCTCCGTGGTGCTGGCCGGGTGCGGAGGCGGCGAGGCGGCCGACGAGGCCGAGGCGACGGGCACGGAGGCCGCCGTGACCCAGTTGTCCCTCGGGGTCCTCCCCCTGGTGGACCTGGCGCCGATCTACCTGGGGGTCGAGCAGGGCTTCTTCGAGGAGGAGGGGCTCGAGCTCAGCTTCACCACCGCCCAGGGCGGCGCGGCGATCATCCCCAGCGTGCTCGGCGGGGAGCTGGACTTCGGCTTCAGCAACCCCACGTCGCTGATCCTCGCGCGCAGCCAGGGGCTGCCCGTGAAGATCATCGCGCCGGGCGGGTCGAGCACCGGCGAGGTCGGGGCCGACTACGGCGCCGTCGTCGTGCGGCCGGACAGCGGCATCCCGGATGCCGCGGGCCTGGCCGGCCGCCGGGTCGCGGTCAACACGCTGCGCAACATCGGCGACACCTCGATCCGCGAGTCGGTCCGGGTCGCCGGCGGGGACCCGGACGCGGTCGAGTTCGTGGAGATGCCACTGCCGGACATGGGGGCCGCGCTCGAGACCGGTCAGGTCGACGCGATCTGGGTGGTCGAGCCCTTCCTCACCAGCGCGCTCTCCCAGGGGGCGGTGCCGGTGGCGTGGAACTGGATCGACGTCTCGCCCGACCTGATGGCCTCGGCGTACTTCACCTCGGAGGAGAAGCTGGCGCAGGACCCCGACCTGGTGGAGCGCTTCGCCGCCGCGGTCGCCCGGTCGGCCGAGTACGCGCAGCAGAACCCGGAGGAGGCCCGGGACATCATCACGACCTACACGCAGATCCCGGCGGAGGTCGTCGCCGAGGTCACGCTGCCGGGCTGGGAGCCCGAGGTGAACGTGGACTCGACCGAGCGGCTCATCGACCTCGCCCTGGAGGACGGCCTCATCGACGACGAGGTGAGCGTCGAGGACCTGGTGGCCGAGACTGCGCGGTGACCGCACCGGCGGCGGGGAACGGACGGCGGAGGACCGGGGAGGACGGGACAGCGATGACCTACACGGTGGACAGCATGCGGACGCCACCGCCCACGTACGCGTGGACGCGGTTCGGTGAGCCGGAGTACACCGACTGGCTGGACGAGAGCCTGTCGTGGAAGGACGCCTGCTACATCGGGAACTGGTCGTTCCTCTGGCAGCACCGGTTCACCGGGCCCGACGTCCTGCGGCTGTTCTCCGACTTCTCGGTCAACAGCTTCGCCCGCTTCGAGCTGGGCCAGTCCAAGCACGTGATCCACACCGACGTGAACGGCAAGGTGGTGCACGAGGGGATCCTCACCCGCTTCGGCGAGGAGGAGTTCATGCTGCACGGCCGCGGCGGCTTCTGGATGAGCCACCAGCTCGCGCGCGGGGCCTACGACGCCCGGGTCGAACGCGACGACTGGTTCATCTTCCAGGTGTCCGGCCCGAGCTCGGTCGACCTCCTGGAGGCGGTCTCGGGCTCGCGCCAGCTGCGGGACACCGGCTTCATGCGGGTCGCGCCGGTGACGATCGCCGGGCACCAGGTGTGGGCGCTGCGCCAGGGCATGGCCGGGGAGGTCGGCTTCGAGCTGCAGGGGCCGATCGAGCACGGCCCGGAGATCTACGACCTGATCGTGGCGGCCGGGCAGGAGTTCGGGCTGCGCCGGCTGGGCTGGCGGGCGGCGCCGATCAACCACCTGGAGGCGTGCTTCCCGACCATCGCGACCGACTACATCCCGGCCATCTTCGGCGCCGACATGGCCGACTACCTGGCCGAGTTCACCGCGTCCATGCCCGCGTTCGCCCAGCCCGCCTACATCGCGGGCAGCTACGACGGGGCGGAGGTCAGCGAGTACTACCGCAGCCCGGTCGAGCTCGGCTGGGCGCGCAACATCAGCCTGGACCACGACTTCCTCGGGCGGGCGGCGCTGGAGGCGGAGAAGGCGGACCCGCGGCGGGTGATCCGCACGCTGGTCTGGGACAGCCAGGACGTCGGCGACGTCTACGCGTCCCTGTTCCGGCCCGGGCAGAACTACCCGTTCATGGAGATGCCGCGGGACCCGCGGGGGTTCATGTGGGCCGACGAGGTCACCGTCGGGGACGACCGGGTCGGCGTCGCCACCTCCCGCGGCTACAGCTACTACTTCCGGGAGATGCTGTCCCTCTGCACCATCGACGTCGCCTCCAGCGAGCCCGGCACGCAGGTGACCGTGCACTGGGGCACGCCGCGGGGCCCGCAGAAGGCGATCCGGGCGACCGTCGCGCCCGCCCCGTACAAGGCCGACCGACGGCGCAGCGACCTGCACGCCGTCTGACGCCGGGGCCCGGGGCGAGGCCGGCTCAGGCCTCGGCCAGGGCCTCCGTGGAGGTGTGGTGCCGGGCGAGCTGCGCCGCAGCCGGGTCGTCGACGGCGACGAGCTCCCGGAAGCGGCCGGTGGCCTGCGGGCCCAGGGTGTCGTAGACGTCGGTGAACAGCTCGCGGGCGCGGTGCGCCGGCCATCCGCCGGGGAGGAGCTCGGCCGGCAGCTCCGGGTCGAGCGCCGGGAACGTCCGCCAGACGTCGATGAGCGTCGTCCGGAGGACCAGCGCCTCGGCGTCGGTGACCTCGCCCGCTCGCACCCGGTCCGGCACCCCGCCGAAGTCCCCGAGGAACCGGTGATAGGCCTCCCCCAGGTGCTGGAGGTCCCAGGCGCGCGCGGGGTCGCCGTCGCGGGGGCCGCACGCCGTGCCGACGACGATGGTGGCGGTGGTCAGGGCGAGCTCGCCCAGCAGGTCGTTGCCCTCTTCGGCGTGGTCGCCGGGCGCGACCCACACGCCGTCGAACAGGGCGGTGAAGCCCAGCCAGCGCAGCCGGGTGCGCAGCGTGGACCGCAGCGAGCGGTGCTCCTCGGGCACGGAGAAGGCGACCATGGTCCACCGGCCGTCCCACGGCTGCGGATCGCTCCCGAAGCGGAAGATCCGGCGGGTGCCCTCCACCAGGGTGGCGTGCCCGGTCTCGCTGAGGGCGTAGGCGGTCCGCCGGCCCTGGCGGGTGGCCACGAGCAGGTCCTTGCGGGCCAGGCGGCTGATGGCCGCCCGCGCGTTGGGCTCGGTGACGCCGAACTCGGCCAGGAGCCGGACCAGCGCCGTCGACGGCAGTGACTCGGTGCGGGAGTACCAGAAGTCGCCGAGCAGGGTCAGCAGCAGGTGCTGCGGCCGGGTCCCGACGGCCGCGCCGGTTCCGCCGTCAGGGCCCTGCGTTCCCTCGCTCACGCGGAGGATCGTAGGCAGCCCCGACCTCCCCACCTCGGTGGACAGCTGCGTTGACGCTCGTCCGCGTCGGCGTCTACCTTCAGGGGCGTCCCACAGGGCCGCGACGACGCGACGAACGAGGAGCCATGGACGACCTCCGGGAGCAGTACCGCCGCGCCAACCAGCACCGCGACCTGGCCTTCCTCGAGCGCCCCTACCTGGGCACGCCGGGCGCGCCGGCGCAGGACGAGACCAACACCAGCCGGCTGTGGGCCCACCTGAACGGCGGGTTCCTCATGGCGCACGAGTACACCCGCTGGTGGGAGGAGTCCCGCGCCCTGCGCACGACGGCGGTGCTGGGCGACTGGAGCTGGCTGAACAAGGTCCGGGTCACCGGACCGCGGGCCGAGGAGTTCCTGGACCGGGTCTCGGCCAAGAGCGTCACCAGCCAGCAGGTCGGCGCCACCCGGTTCACCCCCATGCTCAGCTCGGACGGGCGGATCGCCATCGAGGGCGTGACGCTCAAGCTCGCCGACGACGACTTCCTGTTCACCCAGTCCGGCGCCCAGTTCTGGCTGCCGCTGCAGGCGCAGGCCCTCGGCATCGACGTGGGCCTGGAGGACCAGACCCCCGACTGGACGTGCTTCGCCCTGCAGGGGCCGCGGTCGCTGCCGGTGCTCGAGGCGGTCACCGGGGAGTCCTTCGCCGACCTGCGCTTCTCCCGCTGGCGCCGGGTGACGCTGTTCGGCACCGAGGTGATCGTGCAGCGCCAGGGGGTCACCGGCGAGGTCGGCTACGAGTTCCTCATGCGCACCGACACCGGGCGCGCGCACGAGCTCTGGCGGCGGATCCGGGACGTCGGCCGCGAGGTCGGGCTGCGCGAGCTCGGCTACCGCGCCCAGATGATCGGCCACACCGAGAGCAACGTGCCCACCGTGATCCGCGACTACCTGCCCGACCGCTTCCCGGCCGACAAGCTGCCCCGCTTCGCCCGGCTGTGGGCGACCGAGGAGGAACTGGCGGCGCTCGACTCCGACCTGGGCGAGCACCTGGTCACCCCGGCCGAGCTCGGCTGGAGCCGTGCGGTCGACCTCGACCACGAGTTCGTCGGCCGGGACGCCGTGCGCGCCGAGGCCGACGCCGGGGGGCCGGCGCGCCGATGGCGGGCGCTGGTGTGGGACGCCGGCGATGTGGGGGAGCTGTTCGCCGCGCAGTTCCGCGACGCGCCCGCCCCGCCGGCGCCGGACCAGTCGTGGGGGCAGTTCCGGCTGCAGTTCCACCGCGTCCGGCGCGACGGCGAGCCGGCCGGCTGGGCGTCGGCGGCCGCGCACAGCCCCACGCTGCGCCGGATGATCAGCCACGCCCGGCTGGACGCCGGGGTCGAGACCGGCGCCGAGGTCACCGTCGACTGGGGCTACCCCGGCTCCCCGACGTGGCGGCTGCGCGCGACGGTCGCCGAGCAGCCGCTGCTGCCCGACCACCGCCGGGACGACCCGGTCGCGGCGGCCGCCGCCGCGACGGCCGCAGGAGGGGAGTGAGGACCGTGCACCAGTCCCTGGACATCGCCGCGATCCTGCGCCGGGCCGAGCAGTTCGCTCCCGGCCGGGAGGTGGTCAGCCGCCGGCCCGACCGTTCCCTGCAGCGCACCACGTACGCCGAGCTGGGGCGCCGGTCGCGGCAGCTGGCCTCGGCGCTGCTGGGGCTGGGCCTCGAGCCGGGCGCCCGGGTGGCCACCCTGCTCTGGACGCAGGCCGAGCACTGGGAGGTCTACTACGCCGCGCCGATCGCCGGCCTGGTCACGCATCCTCTCAACCCCCGGCTGCACGCCGACGACATCGCCTACATCGCCGACGACGCCGGTGACGAGGTCCTCGTCGTCGACGAGTCGTTCCTGGGCCTCTACGACCTGATCCAGGGGCGCACGCCGTTCCGGCACGTGGTCGTCGTCGGCGCCGCGCCGGAGGGGCTGCTGTCCTACGAGGAGCTGCTGGCCGGCGGGGACCCGGAGTGGCAGCCCGGCGAGCTCGACGAGTGGTCCACCGCGCTGGTGACCTACACCAGCGGGACCACCGGGCGGCCCAAGGGCGTCGAGGTCAGCCACCGCGCCATCGCGGTCCACGCGCTGTCGAGCGCGCTCGGCGGCTGGCTGGCGATCACCGACTCCGACGTCGTCCTGCCGGTGGTGCCGATGTTCCACGCCCTGGCCTGGGGCTGGCCCTACACCGCCGCGTTGCTCGGGGCCAAGCAGGTGCTGCCCGGCCGCTTCCTCGACCCGGCCAGCCTGCTCGAGCTCATCGCGGGCGAGCGGGTGACCCTCACCGGGGGCGTGCCCACCGTCTGGATGGGCCTGCTGACCGCCCTCGACGCCGAGCCGGGCGTGCACGACACCAGCTCGCTGCGCGCCGTCCTCAGCGGCGGCGCCACCGCTCCGCCGGCGATGATCGAGGGCCTGCGGCAGCGGCACGGGGTCCCGCTCGTCCACACGTGGGGCATGACCGAGCTGGTCATGGGCGCGATCGCCAACCTCACCGTCGAGCTGCAGGAGGCCCCGGAGGAGGAGCAGCGTCGGCACCGCTACGCGCAGGGCCTGCCGATGCCCTTCCTCGAGGTCCGGGCCCGCGGCGATGCCGGCCTCGTGCCCTGGGACGGGCGGAGCCTCGGCGAGCTGGAGGTCCGCGGGCCGTGGGTCGCCCGCGAGTACCTCGCGAACCCGCAGGCGAGCGCGGAGCAGTGGACCGACGACGGGTGGTTCCGCACCGGGGACGTCGTCGCGATCACCCCGCACGGCTACATCTCCATCCAGGACCGCGCCAAGGACCTCGTGAAGTCCGGCGGCGAGTGGATCTCCACCCCCGAACTGGAGAACGCCCTCATGGACCACCCCGCCGTGGCCGAGGCCGCGGTCATCGCCGTCGCCGACGAGAAGTGGACGGAGCGCCCGCTGGCCGTCGTGTCCTTCAAGTCCGGCGCCTCGGCCACGCCCGAGGAGCTGCGGGAGTTCATCGCCCCCAAGGTGGCCCGCTGGTGGCTCCCCGAACGCGTCGAGTTCGTCGAGGCGATCCCGAAGACGGCGGTGGGCAAGTACAACAAGATCGCCCTCCGGGAGCAGTTCGACAGCACCCGCGACCCCGCGGCTCCGCGGACGGACCGGGCGTGACCGGCGACGGGCAGGGGACGCCGCACCTGTACCGCGGGCGGGTCGCCTTCGTGGACACCGACGCCAGTGGCCGCATCCACTTCACCGCCGTGTTCCGCTGGGCCGAGGCGGCCGAGCACGACCTGCTCCGCAGCCTGGGTCACTCCTTCACCGGCGGCTTCCCGCGGGTCGACGTCCAGGCCGGCTACCGGGCCGCGCTCCGGTTCGACGACGAGTACGAGCTCGCCCTCGCCGTCGCCTCGGTGGGGAAGTCGTCGATCGCCTACACCTGGCGGATCCGCACCGGGGGCGAGGTGGCCGTCGAGGGGCGGCACCACGTCGTCTTCGTCGGCGACGGGGAACGCCCGCACCCCCTCCCCGAGGACCTCCGGGGACAGCTGACCAGCATGCTGCCGGCCGCTCCGCAGGGCGGGGCCTGACGCCGTCGCACCGCCGGCCCGACCGACCTCGCCCCGTCGAGCGCGGGAACGGGGGAGTGCAGACTCTGCGGGTGTCCCCGCCGCGCCCCTGGCCCCCCGTCCCCGGAGCACCGGCCGGGGGATCGGGGGAACGGTGCAGCAGGTGACCGGAGGCGCCGGCCGGGGGGACGTGGTGCTCGGCGGGCGCACCGCCTGGGTCGTCCTGGTCGTCGGCCAGGCGGCGGGGGTGGTCGCCGTCCTCCAGCGGTCGTCCCTGGGGGTCGCGGCCACCGACGCGTTCGAGCGGTTCGGCATCGCCGCCGCGACGCTGGCGACGTTCTCCGTGGCGCAGCTGGTGGTCTACGCCCTCATGCAGGTGCCGGTCGGCGTCCTCATCGACCGCTACGGCTCCCGGCGGCTGATCGTCACCGGCGCCCTCGTCATGGCCGCAGCCCAGGCGGCCTTCGCCGTCAGCGGCACGCTGCCGGCGGCGATCGCGGCGCGGATGGTGCTCGGCGTCGGTGACGCGCTGGTCTTCATCAGCGTCATGCGGCTGGTCCCGGCGTGGTTCCCGCCGTCCCGGAGCGGAACGGTCACCACGGCCGTCGGCCCGATGAACTCCCTGGGCTTCGTGGTCTCCGGGCTCGCCTTCGCGGCCGTGCTGCCCGCCCTCGGGTGGACGCCGTCCTTCCTCCTGGCCGCCCTGGTCAGCGTGGCGTCCGCGCTGGCGGTCCTCGCCCTCGTCCGGGACTCGCCCTCCCCGCGCCCGCCCCGCGTCCCCCTCGCCCGGGCCCTGGGCGTCGCGGCCTCGGACCTGCGGGAGGCGTGGCGCGAGCCGGGCACCCGCCTGGCGTTCTGGCTGAACTTCCTCACCCTCTTCCCGGGCATGATGTTCGGCGTCCTGTGGGGGTTCCCCTTCCTCGTCGAGGGCCAGGGGGTCTCGCCGGGGTTCGCCGGCGCGCTGCTGACCGTGCTGGCCGTCACCGGCGTGGTCTACGGCGCCAGCGTGGGCCCGCTGGTCAACCGCCACCCGTACCACCGCAGCCTGATCGGGATCGGCCTGGTCGGGCTGGTGGGCGCGATGTGGGGGACGGTCCTGCTCTGGCCCGGCCCGGCACCGCGGTGGCTGCTGGTCGTGCTGGTCCTCGTCATCCCGCTGGCCGGGGTGGCCGCGATCGTCACCTTCGACCTCGCGCGGACGGCCAACCCGCCCCGCCGGCTGGGCGCCGCGATCGGGATGGTGAACGCCGGCGGCTTCCTCGGCACCCTGCTGGCCGTGCTGGCGATCGGCCTCGTCCTGCAGGCGATGACCCCCGAGGGGTCCACCGAGTACTCGCTCGGCGCCTTCAAGTGGGCGTTCGCGACCCAGTACCTGCTGTGGGCGGGCGGCGCCGTCCTGACCCTCCGGTACCGCCGGCAGGCAGTGCGTGCCCTGGCCGAACGCGACCCGGCCGCGCTGGAGGCGCTGCGCCGCGGCGTGCACCTGACCCCGCCGACGTAGCGGCGCCGGCGGGCGGCCTCAGCCGGGCCGGTGCCCGTACAGCCGACGGGTCAGGTCGGCCAGGGCGCGGGCCCGCGGGGACAGCCGGACGTCCCCGGGCCAGGCGAGCACGACCGGGACGGCGGGCAGCGGCGGATCCACCTCGCGCTCGATGATGGGCAGGCCCTCGTAGCTGGACTTGTTCGGCGGCCGCTGCACCAGCAGCGCGTACGTGCGCCCCCGGGCGACGATCGAGCGGGTCAGCTCGTAGCTGCGGGTGTGGTGGCGGATGGTGGGCACGAGCCCCCGCTCCTGGAAGGCCGACATCGCGTAGTTGGTGCTGGGCGGCTGGTCGAACAGCACGAGTGGCTCCGGCGCCAGCTCCTCGAGGGTGACCGTCGGCTGCCGGGCGAGCGGGTGGTCCTCACCGAACAGGGCGTACCCCCGGGCCTCGTAGAGCAGGATCGACTCCAGCCCGTCGAGGCCGCCCATGTCGTACACGACCGCCACGTCGATCCGGCCCGTGAGCAGCGCCTCGTGCAGCAGGTCCTGCGATCCCTCCAGGAAGTCGAGGGTGACCTTGGGGTGCGCGGTCTCCATCTCGCTGAGCAGCCGGGGGAGCACCGTCGGCGCCAGCGTCACGAAGCACCCGATGCCGACCGGGCCGGCGAGCTCGGCACCGCCACCGCGGACCGTGTACGACAACTCGGCCGCGTCCGCGAGCAGCCGCCGCGCCATGTCGAGGACCTGCCGGCCCAGCGGCGTCAGCGTCACGCCCTGCGCGCGGCGCCGGACGCACAGCTCCGCGCCCAGGATCCGCTCCAGCTCGGTGATCGACCCCGACACGGCGGACGGCGACATGTAGAGCCGCTCGGCGGCGGCGCTGATCGTGCCCGTCTCCGCGACCGCCACGAAGTGGGACAGCTGGCGCAGCGAGAAGTCGCCCGGCCCGAGGTCGGTCGCGCTCACGGTTCCCTCCCGTCCCCGGCCGGACGACGGCGGCCCGTCGTCCCTCGTCGGTGCACCGGCGCGCGTCGGTCCTGGCCGGCCGCGGGCCCCACCCCGCTCATGATCACATCCGCGCCGTCCCGGGCATCCTCGGCTCCGCCGCAGTCCCTCCTCGGAACGCCCTGATTGACGGCTCCGACGGCCCGTGACGACACTCACACCACGCGGCAGCCGGCCCCGGAGGACGAGCGAGGAGTCCGGGGCCCGCCGCGGCTCAGCGGGGGAGCGCGGCCGATCGTGCTCCCCGAGACCCGGACCCGCGACGGTGGCGCACGCCCGCCGTCCGCTCCGTGCCGCCGCGAACCGCGACCGGTGCGACCGCCCAGAGGGAGACGACGATGACCAGCTCGACCGCGAGCCTGTCCGAGACGAGCACGGGCCTGCCCTCCGCGCCGGAGCCCATGACCGCGGACGAGGTGCTGGCGGCGGCCGAGCGGCTGGTGCCGGTGCTGCGCGAGCGGGCCGTCGAGACCGACCGTGAGCGCCGGATCGCGCCGGAGACCTTCCGCCTGCTCCAGGAGGCGGGGGTGTTCCACATCCTCAAGCCCAAGGAGTACGGCGGGTTCGAGCTGACCGAGCACGACCACGCCATGGTCATGATGACGCTGGCGCGGGGCTGTGCCTCCACCGCCTGGGTCGCCTCGATCCTCAGCTCCGACAACGTGGCGATCGTGGCCTACCCCCAGGAGACCCAGGACGAGATCTGGGGGGAGAACGGCTACGCGACGCTGGCCGGCAACACCAACCTCAACCCCAAGGCGACGGCCGAGCGGGTCCCCGGCGGCTACCGGCTCACCGGCAGGTGGGGCTTCTGCAGCGGGTCGGACTTCTCCGAGTGGCTGATCTTCAACGCGCCGGCGGGGGAGGACGGGGACGGGCACATGTTCCTCGTCCCCCGCGAGGACACCATCACGATCGACGACTGGTTCCCGACCGGCATGCGCGGCACCGGCAGCCGCACGATGGCCGTCGAGGACGTGTTCGTGCCCGACCATCGCGTGCAGGCGACGAAGGACACCGTCGACAAGATCAAGGAGCGGCGGGTGCTGCACCCGACGTTCGACGCGATGTACGCGCCGTGGCCCTCGCCGGGCAAGTTCCCGTTCGCGGCGGTCGGCGTCGGCGCCGCGCTGGGCGCGGTGGACTTCTTCGCCGAGACCGCGGGCTCCAGCACCCGGGTCGCCGGCGCCCTCGGCGGCACCGTGCGGCTCGCCGACCAGGACTACGTCGCCACCGAGTTCGCCGAGGCGGCCGGCGAGGCGGAGATGGCCCGGCTGATGGTCGAGGCCGGCAGCGCCGCGTTCTCCTCGCTCGCGCACCAGCGGCGGACGCCGACCCAGGCGGAGCTGGGCCGGGGCCTGCGGGACAACGCCCTGGTCACCCGGGTGGCCCTGCGCTCGGTGTCGCGGATCTTCTCGCTCGTGGGCGCCAAGGCCGGCTTCCCCGACCACCCGGTCTCGCGGGCCAAGCGCGACGTCGAGCTGGTCTCCCACCACGTGACCCTCAACTGGCGGCAGAACGCCGTCCACTACCTGGCGTCGCGGGTGTGAGGCGGGCGTGTCGCCGAGGCGCTCCAGGCGAGCGTCGGCGGCGACCTCGGCGACCGCGAGGACCTGGTCCCCCTCGCCCGGAGGTGGCACGGCATCGGCGCGGACTCGCGGGTGGCCTGAGCCCCCCGGTCCCCGTTCGTCCGGTACAACTCATCAGCCCCGCGTGTCCCACGTCCAAGGAGAGCCCGTGAACCACCGGCCACACCGCACCCGCACCCTGCTCGGCGGCCTCGCCGTCGTGGCGCTGACCGCCACCGCCTGCGGCGGCGACGACGGGGGGACCAGCGGGGGCAGCGAGGCGGGTGGTACCGGCGGCGAGACCGCCGAGCTGACCACCGTGCGGATCGGCACGCTGCCGATCGCCAACGCCGCCGCCATGTACCTGGGGATGGAGCAGGGCTTCTTCGAGGAGGAGGGGCTCACCCTCGAGCCCACCGTCCAGGCCGGCGGCAGCCAGATCATCACCGGCCTGGTCGCCGACGAGTTCGACTTCGGCTTCGTCGGCTGGATCTCCGCCGGCGTGCCGATCGCCCGCGGCCTGCCGGTCTGCGTGGTCACCGCCAACGACGCCACCGGCACCACCCCGGAGGACGACTGGCAGCTGATCCTCACCGGCGCCAACAGCCCCATGGACGGGCCCGAGGACCTGGCCGGCAAGCGGATCGGCGTCAACGCCCTGGGCGGGGTCGCGGAGCTGCAGACTCGCGTGGTGGCCGAGAAGGCCGGGATCGACCCGGCCTCGCTGCAGATGGTCGAGATGCCCTTCCCCGACATGCCGGCGGCGATCGCCAGCGGCACCATCGACGCGGCGTACGCCTCCGAGCCGTTCGTCACCACGATCCTGGACCAGGGCGGCAAGATCGTCGTCGCACCGGGCGCCTACATCGCCCCGGAGTACCCGCTGGGCAACTACATGACCAGCCAGCAGACCTTCGAGGGCGAGCCGGAGCTGGTCGAGGCGTTCACCACGGCGATGAACCGGTCGACCGACTACGCCCGGGACAACCCGGACGCGGTGCGGGAGATCATCCCCACTTACACCCAGATCCCGGCCGAGCTGGCGCAGCGGATCCGGTTGCCCATCTTCACCTCCGAGATCGACGAGGACGCCGTCGACGAGCAGATGGGCTTCCTCGAGCAGTACGGCGTGGTCGACGCCGCCCCCAGCGCCGACGACCTGCTCTGCGGCTGAGCCCGCTGTCCGCCGCGCCCGGCACCCGGGCGCGGCGGACTCCCGGACCCGGCGCGGGGAACGCACCGGGCACCCCGGCGGCGGCCCGCTCAGCCCGCCGTCCGGTCGGGCTGGTAGGTGTAGGCGGCGTCGCGGACGGCCTCGTCGGTCTCCAGCCCGGCGCCCAGCGCGCCGCCGACGGTGGCCAGCGAGCTGGTCAGCCAGGCCACCTCGACGTAGTCCGACAGGTGCACGGCGTGCGCCAGCCCGTCCTCGAACAGCGAGGGCGGCACCAGGAGCAGCGCGCCGGCGAGGGCCAGCACGAACAGCGCCGCGTAGAGCGCCAGGACGCCGATCACCACCGTCGTCGCGGTCGCGACGTTGAACAGCACCACCTGCTTGCGCACGCGCCGGTTCCTCGCCCGCTCCCACAGGTCCGCGCCGACGACCAGGGTCACCGCGATGGCCAGCACGGAGCCGACGGCGACCGCGGTCAGCCGCGGCCGGCCGAAGGCGTCGGCCAGCCGCCAGATGTCGGCGGTGACCAGCGCGAAGACCCCCGCCGCGATGGCCCCCGTCAGGGCACGGGACAGGCCGACCGCCAGCCGCCAGGGCCGGTTCGCGCGGACCATGCCCAGCAGCAGCCGCAGGTTGCCCGACAGCACCCGGGCGGTGAAGCGCACGCCCTCGGCCGACTCCGCGGGGTCGGTGGCCAGCTCGCGCAGCCGCCGCCCGAGCTGCTCGCGGTCGGGGACGTCGCCGGTGCCGAGCAGCGCCCGGACGAGACCGAGCGCGGTGTGCAGCGCCCGCCGGTGCAGGGCGACCGCGCCCAGGGCCGGCAGGGACAGCACCGCCACCCCGTGCACCGGGCTGGCGTGGGCGACGACCGGGCGGCGGTTCGCCGCCAGCGGCAGGTCGGTCAGGCAGAGGGCGAGGTCCCAGTCCTCGTCGAGCAGCCGGCTGCGGACGGCGGCGACGATCTCGGCGTCGTCGGCCGGTGGCTGCACCAGGCCGTCCTCGACGCACCGGACGTCCCAGGCGACCTCGGGGTGGTCCGCGGCCAGCCGACGGCCCAGCTCGCCGGTCAGCCAGCGGGCCAGGTCGGATGCGGCGCCGGGAGCGGCCACGAGCCCGACGACGACGTCGGGCAGGGCGGCCCCATCCACCGCCGGTCCTCCCTCGTCTCGTCCTGGGCCCGGGCCGGTCGCCCGGCGCGTGCGCGCCGACCGGTCCCCGGAACCCGGTGATCATGCACGGTCGGTCTCGGCCGACCGGTGCCGGGTCGGGCCGCCCCCGTCGGGGGAGTCCCGGGGCGGCGGCCTCGGCGGGCGCCCCGATCGTCCACAATGGACGCCGCCGGCTCCGCCGGGGGGTGCGCCGGCAGGAGACGGGGGACATGGACGACCACGGCAACGGGGCGTCGGGCGGGCTGCCGGACCTCGTCGGCAGCTCGGCCGCCACCGCCTGGGAGCTGCTGACCCTGGCCATCGACGCCGCCGGGATCGGCACGTTCGACTGGGACCTGCGCATCGGGACGCTGAGCTGGGACGCCCGGCTGATCGAGCTGTTCGGCTACGACGCCACCACGTTCGACCGCAGCATCGAGGCGTTCAACGCCCGGCTGCACCCCGACGACCTCGACCGGGTCGGCGCCCTCCTGAACCGGGCGATCGAGACGGTGGGCGAGTTCTCCGCGGAGTACCGGGTGGTCCTCCCCGACGGGGGGCAGCGGTGGCTCGCCGCCCGCGGGCGGGCGCTGGCCGACGAGTCGGGCACGGCGGTGCGGCTGCTGGGTGCGGCGTGGGACATCTCGGTCCGCCGGCAGGCGCAGGACCGGCTGGCGCAGCTGGTCGAGTCGATGGCGGTCGGCTTCATCGCGATGGACTCCGACTGGGTGATGACCCACGTCAACGCCCAGGCCGAGCGGGTCACCGGCATGCTCCGCGCGCAGCTGCTCGGGCGGACGCTGTGGGAGGCGTTCCCGGCCGCCGTCGGCTCCGCGTTCGAGGTCAACTACCGGCGTGCGGCCGAGACCGGGCAGCCGGTGGTGTTCGAGGCCTTCTACCCCGAGCCGCTCGACGTCTGGATCGAGGTCCGGGCCGTGCCGAGCCCCGACGGGGTGGCGCTGTACTTCCTCGACATCACCACCCGCCGGCGGGACCAGGAGCTGTCGGAGCGGGCCGCCGAGCGCGAGCGGCTGCTGTCGCGCATCACCGAGGAGCTGTCGGCGACGCTGGACGCCGAGGAGGCCGCCCGCCGGCTGACCCGGCTGGTCGTGCCCGGCATCGCCGACTGGTGCATCGTCACCCTGATCCACGACGAGGAGGCCAGCGGCGACCGCCGCGCCCTGCGCCAGGTCACGTCCTGGCACCACGACCCGCGGCTGCGGACGGCGGTGGACGCCTACGCCCAGGTGCGGCTGGGCGCGCTGCGCGACGACTCGCTCGTCGTCCGGGCCATGCGGACCGGGCAGCTGCAGCTGCTCTCCCGGGAGGCCACCGCACAGGCGCGGGAGATGGTCCAGCCGGGCCCGGTGCGCGACCTGCTGCTGGAGCTGGCCCCGGAGTCGATCGCCGTGCTCCCGCTGCCCGGCCGCACCGGCCCGGTCGGGATGCTGACACTGTGCTCGGGCCCGGGCCGGGGGGAGTTCACCCCGGCGGACCTGGTGACGGCCCGCCACGTCGCCGCCCGGGCCGGCGTGGTGCTGGACAACGCCCGGCTGTACCGGCAGCAGCGCGACCTGGCCGAGGGCTTCCAGCGGTCGCTGCTGACCCCGCCGCCGGAGCCGGACCACGTGCAGATCGTCGTCCGGTACGTCCCCGCCGGGGAGGCCGCCGAGGTCGGCGGGGACTGGTACGACGCCTTCCTGCAGCCCACGGGCGCCACCGTGCTGGTCATCGGGGACGTCGTCGGCCACGACGCCCAGGCCGCCGCGACGATGGGCCAGGCGCGGACGATCGTGCGGACGCTGGCCGCCCGTGACCACGACGGGCCGGCCGCGGTCCTCACCGAGGTCGGGCAGGTCATGCAGACGCTGCAGTCGGAGATCCTCGCGACGGCGGTGGTCGCCCGCCTGGAGCAGACCGAGCAGGAGCGGGCGGCGGGCCTGACCCGGCTGCGCTGGTCGAACGCCGGTCACCCGCCGCCGATGGTGATCACCCCGGAGGGGCAGGTGCGGGTCCTCGACGGCGGCCGCCCCGACCTGCTGCTCGGCGTCCGTCCCGACGCGCCGCGCCGGGAGTCCGAGGTGACGATGCCGTGGGGGAGCGTGGTGCTGCTCTACACCGACGGGCTGGTCGAGAACCGGCACGAGGACATCGACCACGGCCTGGACCGGCTGCAGACGGTCCTCCGGGAGCTGGCCGGGAGCGGCCTCGACGACCTGTGCGACGAGGTGCTGGCCCGGATGCTGCCGACCAACCCCGGCGACGACGTCGCCCTCATCGCCGTCCAGCTGCACCCCCAGGACCGACCGCGGCCGCCGCAGGCCGGACCCAACCGGGTGCCGCCGAACGTGCCGGCGGACTGAGGCCCCCGGTCCGGGCGCTCAGCCCCAGCTGGTGGACAGCCGCACGCTGACCCCACGCCCGTCGCGGCGGATGGCCACGTGGTCGCACAGCTGCCGGGCCAGCCACAGGCCCATGCCGCCGTGGGAGAGGTCCTCGCCGTGGGCGGGCCCGTACCCGGCGAAGGGGTCGTCGAGCCCCGAGCCGGAGTCGCGGACGGTCGCCACGAGCCGGCCCGGAGCGGTCCACAACCGCAGGCCCGCGGGCGGAGTGCCGTGCCGGACGGCGTTGGAGGTCATCTCGTCGACGGCCATGAGGAAGTCCTCGAGCACGTCCGGCGGCCCGTCGACGGTGCCCAGCAGGTCGCGGACGGCGTGCCGCAGGCCGGTGTAGTCGGTGATGGCGTCGTCGGCGAGGGCGGGCCGGGTGGCCTCCAGCGGCTCCTCGGGCACCGGCAGCGCCCGCAGGTAGCTCGCCGGGTCGACGAACTCCGCGTTGGGTGCCCGCCCGGTGGCCGTGGCCAGGCGGGGGTGGGTCCGGCGGACCGAGGCCAGGACCGGCTCGGGCAGGGCGGCGTCGAACACGCACAGGCCCCACAGCGGATGGGGGGCGAAGGCGACGTTGACCACCGCCTCGTAGGCCTGCCACTCCCGCCAGTCGGCCGCCGAGGTCCCGAAGTCGGTCTCGCCCACCACGCGGACCCGGTGACCCGGCGCGGCGTGCTCGGCGGCGAAGCGGCGGAAGGCGGTGATGGCCGTGGGGGTGCGGGCCCGGTAGAGGGCGTGCCGCTCGACGACCATCACCCGCGGATCGGCCCCGACGGCGGCGCGCAGGGGGCCGGTGGCCGCCGGTCCGACGGCGATGAGCGCGGCGTCCCCGGCGGACAGACCCTCGAGCAGCCACGGCGCGGCGATCGAGGTGAGCTGCTCGACGTCGTCGTAGACGAGGGCCTCGTGCCGGAACCCCGGTGTCGCGCGGCCGGTGGCCGGGTCGGGGCCGCCGTCCGGGTCGACCGGGTGGCTCGCGTCCAACGCCCTCGTCCCCCCGTGGTGCCGGCCCGCCGCAGTGCGGCCGCGTGGTCTCCGCTGCCGCTCACCTCCTGTCTACCCCACGACCGGCCGGCTCCGCCGCAGGACGGGGAACGGCACCGGCGATCCGCGCGGCCGGCCGGGGGACGGGCTGCTCGCCCTCGGGGGAGCGGCGAGCAGCCCGACGGGCTCAGTCCACCGGTGCGACGAGGGCGTCGAGGTCCTCGATGGGCTCGTCGATGAACCCGAAGTCGAGCATCGCCTCCATCGTGACCTCGGCACGCTCGGTGCTCGGGGCGCGGTCCTCCAGCCAGGCCGGGAGCTCCATGCGCGCGGCCAGTTCCGGGGTGAGCTGGGTGTAGGTCGGCAGGATGTCGAGCACCTGCTGGGGGTCGGAGGCGGCCAGCTCGGCACCGCGCTCCAGCGCCCGGGCGAACGCCGCCACCACCTCGGGGTTCTCCTCGGAGTACTGCGCGGTGGTCATGAAGCCGATGACCGGCATCTCGGCGAGCCGCTCGCTGCAGTCAGCAGGCCCGGCGATCGACCGCGCGCCCTGGTCCTCGGCGATGGTGACGAACGGCTCGCCGATGAACGCGGCGGCCACGTTGCCCTGCTGGACGGCCGCCGGCATGTCGGGGAAGGGGATCTCGACGAGCTCGTAGTCGCCGTCCTGCAGGCCGTTGGCGGCCATGCACTCCCGGACCTGCAGCTCCACCAGGCCGGCCAGGGTGTTGACCGCGACCCGCTGGCCCCGGAGGTCGGCCGGGGTCTGGGCCGGGGAGTCCCCCTTGACCATGATCCCGTTGACGCCCTCCTTGGGGCCGGTCATCTCCCAGACCATCTGCACGGGCAGGCCCTGGCCGGCCGCCTGGAGCACCGTGGTCCAGTTGGAGCTGCTGAACTGCAGGTCGCCGGCGACCATCGCCGGGAGGGCGGCCGACCCGCCGGCGACCGCCTGGGTCTGGACCTCCAGCCCCTCCTCCTCGAAGTAGCCCTCCTGGATGGCCAGGAACAGCGGCGCGTTGTCCGGGATGGGCAGGTTGCCGACCAGGATCGACACCGGGTTGTCGGGGCTCAGCTCCGTGCCCCCGCCCTCGGCGGCGGGCTCGTCGTCACCCCCGCCGCAGGCCACCAGCAGGGCGGCGGCCAGGGCGACCGGGAACCCCCGTCGGACGAAACGACTTCCTGCCACGTGCTCTCCTCGGATTCGGGACCGGACTCGACGCGCTCGGGTGCCGCGTCCCCGTTCCCCGCTCCCTGGGAGCAGCGGCGACGCGGACGGTGCCCCCGAGGGCGGCGGCCAGTGTGGCTCACGACACAGGGCTCCCACCAGTCGCCGCTCCCACGCGTCACGGGTTCCCGGCCGGTGGATCGCACTAGGCGATGCTCTGCACCCGGAACAGGTATTTGATCCCGGCCGCTGTGAGCACGAACACTCTCCGCACGACATCCGCCACGCGGACGCGGGCAGCGAGCGCCACGCACCGGCCCGCCGGCCGGCCCTGCCGGCCCACCTGTCACCTGCGCGAACGAGGGGATCCCGCATGTCCACCACGAAGCCGCTCGTGCGGCCCGACCGGCTCGGGGACGCGATCGCGTCCCGCCGGATGAACCGCACGGCCTGGGTCATCACCGGCATGCTGGTGCTGTTCCAGATCATCGCCTTCGCCGACAAGGCCGTCCTCGGGCTGGTCGCCGACGACGCGATGCGCGAGCTCGGCATCACGCCGGTGCAGTTCGGCTTCATCGGCAGTGCCTTCTTCTTCCTCTACGCGATCGTCTCCTTCGCCACCGGCATCCTCGCGAGCCGGGTCAGCGTCAGGTGGATCCTGCTGGTCATGGGCCTGACCTGGGCCGTGATGCAGTTCCCGATGCTCGCCGGGGGCGGTGCCGCGGTGCTGCTGGTGACCCGGATCGTGCTGGGCGGCGCGGAGGGCCCGGCCACGGCCATGTCCCTGTCGTCGGCGCACGGCTGGTTCCGGTCCGAGGACCGGGCGCTGCCCAGCAACCTCATCGCCGCCGGTTCCACGCTCGGGCCGGTCATCGCCGCCCCGCTGCTCATGTGGGTCATCGTCACCTGGGGCTGGCGCTGGGCGTTCGGCGTGCTGGGCATCGTCGGGCTGATCTGGACCGTGGCGTGGCTGCTCATCGGTTCGGACGGGCCGTTCGCCCGTCGCCGGCCCGCGGAGCAGGACCGGGGCCGCGCCGGCGACGCCGCGGAGCCGGGGGGCGAGGCGGTCGAGGGGGCCGGGATCGAGGTGGCGCCGCCGGCCGGGCGCGCGGTCGAGGAGCGGCACGGCTTCGACAGCCAGCACCCGGTGCCGGTGCGGGCCATCCTGCTCAGCGGCTCGTTCGTGGTCGCCGTCCTCGCCGGGGCGAGCAACTTCTGGACGCAGGGGTTCCTCACCACCTGGTTCCCGAAGTACCTGGGCAGCGTCATCGGGCTGACCCCGGGCGAGGTGGGCTGGGCCACCACCTTCCCGTGGGTGTTCGGCGCCGCGCTGCTGCTCGGGCTGGGGTTCCTGGGCCGGCAGCGGATGCGCGGCGGGTCGACGGTCCGGGCCTCGATCGTCCTGCCGTTCTCGGTGGCGCTGGTCATCGCGGGCGCGTGCTTCCTGCTGGCCCCCATGACCGGCGGCCTGGTGACCGTCGCCCTCCTCACCGTGGGCGCCGGCTGCAGCGTCATCTACCCGATGGCGCCGAGCGCCATGGCCTACGCGGTGACGCCCAGGCAGCGGCCGCTGGTGATGTCGGCCCTCGGCGGCCTCGCCTCCATCGGCGCGATCATCTCGCCGACCGCGGTGGGCGTCTTCATGGACCGGGCCGGCTACCGGGCGGCGCCCAAGGGCCAGCCGGAGACGGCGGAGATGGCCGCGAACATGGCCACCGGGGTGGACCACGCGTTCCTCCTGGCCGGGGCGATCCTGCTGGTCTGCGGCGTGCTGTCCGCGTTCTTCTTCCGCCCGGACCGGACCGGCCGGCGGCTGCAGAGCCGCCACGCGGAGCGGGTGGGCTGAGCTCCCGCCGCCCGGACCGGTCCGGGCGGCCCGCCCCGGTCAGGGTGCGGCGGGGTCGTCGGGCTCCGAGCTCCCCGGCCGGGGCGCCGTGAGGGCCGCGGCGGCGGTGCGGCACTCCTGGGCGAAGACCTCCATGCGCCGGTTCGGCCGCACGCCGTCCAGCCGGACCAGCCCGATCGCGAGCTCCTCGGCGTCGGTGATCATGACCGCCTCGACCTCGCCCTCCTGCGCCGCCGGGGACCGCGGGCGCTGGTTGAGGATCGCGAAGCCCGTCCCCGCCGCCACCAGGCCCCGCATGGTCTCGAAGCTGGTGGTGCGGACGATCTCCGGCGGCGTCACCCCGGCCCGCTGCAGCATGCCGAGCATGAAGCGGCTCGTCTCGGGCAGGTCGAGCATGACCATCGGCGCGGTCGCGAGCTCCCGCAGCGAGGCCGACCGCCGTCCGGCCATCGGGTGCTGGGCGGACAGCAGCGCGTAGGGCCGGATCCGGGCCACGGGCTCGAAGGCCATGTCCTCCCCGATGTCCAGCCCGTAGGTCAGGGCGACGTCGCAGGAGCCGGCCCGCAGTGCCGCCTGCAGCGTCCGCCCGTCGGCCTCCAGGACGTCGACGGTCATCGCCGGGTGGGCGGCGCGCAGGCGCGGGACGACCTGCGGGACGTAGAAGGGCGCCAGGGTGGTGAAGAAGCCGGCGTGCAGCCCGCCGGTCAGCCCGGTCTGGAGGTCCTCGCCGGCCTGCTGCAGCTCGGCGGCCAGGCGCAGCAGCTCCCGGGCCCGCTCGATGAGCTGGTGGCCGCTGGCGGTGAGCGTGATGCCGCGCGCGGAGTGGCGGATGAACAGGTCGCACCCGAGGTCGCGTTCCAGCCGCTGGATGGCCGTGGACATCCCGGACTGCGAGGTGTGCAGGCGGGCCGCGGCGGCGGAGATGTTGCCCGCCTCCGCCGCGGCGACGAAGTACTGCAACTGGGCGAGGGTGAAGCGCGGACGCGGGTGCACCGGTCGACCTCCCGATCGCACAAGGCGATGCGCTGTGCCCAGAACAACTGTTTGTAGCGGACCCCTGTGACCGCGAACACTGTTCGTAGCACATCCACCAGCGGGTTCGACGGCGAACGGCACAGCCACCGCTGACCCGTGGACCACGACGCGAGGAGCCGAGATGACGCTGACCCAGGACGAGCCGGACGTCGCCGTCGAGGCGAGCACGGACCCGTTCGACGAGGTGCTCGCCGAGCTGGCCGGGCGCCGCCAGGAGTTCCAGGAGCAGCGCTACGTCTCCCGGGACTTCGTGGACCGGCTCAAGCAGCTCGGCCTCTACCGCTCGGCCACGCCGGAGCGCTTCGGCGGCCAGACCATGCCGCCCGCCGACTTCCTGCGGGCCGTCGAGCGGATCTCGGTGGTCGACGGCTCGACCGGCTGGGTGGCCAGCTTCGGCTCCCAGCTGATCTACCTCGGCTCGCTCCCGCTGGAGAGCCAGGCGCAGCTCTACGCGAACGGGCCGGACGTCGTGTTCGCCGGCGCGCTGTTCCCGCTCGGCCAGGCCGCCCCGACCGACCGCGGCTTCCTGGTCAACGGCCGGTGGAAGTTCGCCAGCGGCTGCATGGCCGCCGACACGATCTGCGTCGGCATCCCCGGCGACGACTCCACGTCCGGCAAGCCGCGCGGCGCGCTGGTCTCCCCGGATCGGCTGCGGATCGTGCAGGAGTGGGACGTGGTGGGCATGCAGGGGACCGGGTCCTTCGACCTGGTCGCCGAGGACGTCGAGGTCGACCGCGAGTGGACGTTCATCCGCGGCGGGGCCCCCGTGGTCGACGAGCCGCTCTACCGCTATCCCGCGATCACCTACGCCGCGCAGTCCCTGTCGGTGGTCTCCGCCGGTGTCGCGCGCGCCGCGCTGGACTTCGCCGAGGGGGTCGGCAGCGGCCGGGGCAGCATCACCGGCGCCCCGAAGCTCGCCGACCGCCCCTACTACCGGGCCGGCATCGCCACGGCCGAGGCGACGCTGCGCTCGGCGCGCGCCTACTTCTACGAGGTGGCCGAGGAAGCCTGGGACGCGCTGGTGGCCGGCGGGGTGGTCAGCGACGAGCTGAACGCCCACCTGCGCCTGTCCGCCGCGCACCTGGCCCGCACCTCCTCCGAGGTGGTGCACCAGGTGGTCTCCCTCTCGGGCACCGCCGCGATCTACCGGAGCCACCCGCTCCCGGCCCTGCTCGACGACGCGCTGGTGCCGCAGGAACACGCCTTCCTCAGCCCGGCCATGTACGACGCCGCGGGCGCCGTCCTCATGGGCCAGCCGGCGACCGTCCCCGCCTTCCGATGAGCGCCCGCGCACGCCTGCAGGGCGCGTTCCGGGAGGCGATGGCGAGCGTGGCCGCGCCGGTGTCCGTCGTGACCTCGATGACCGGCGGCCTGCCGCACGGGGCCACCGTGAGCGCCTTCGCCTCCCTGTCGATGGACCCGCCGATGGTCCTGGTGTCCCTGGACCGGCGGTCGGGCCTGCTCGCCGTCATCCGGGAGTCGGGCAGCTTCGGGGTCAACGTGCTCGGCGCCACGCAGTCCTCGCTCGCCCTCGCCTTCGCGAGGACGGGCGGGACGGCGAAGTTCGACGGCGTCTCCTGGCAGGTCGACTCCGGCCTGCCCCGGCTGCCCGGGGCCCCCGGCTGGGTGGCGTGCGACGTGGCCCGGCTCGTGGAGGGCGGGGACCACGTCGTGGTCCTCGGGGACGTCGTCGTGGCGGAGACCACCGCCGGTGAGCCGCTCACCTACCACGGGCGGGCGTTCGGCACCCACGCGATCCTCGAGGCGGCCTCCTGAGCCTGCGCCGGCCGGCGTCGGCTCATTGCGGGGAAACCACCCCGTCTCGTGCGTGACACGCGACCGTCGTCTCAGTCACCGGAACGAACCGCTCGGCCGGGAGGCCGCGTGGGGGGCAAGGTCGTGTCAACCGCAGCGTGAGGACAGTGATGACATCAACGACCGGGTCGCAGGACCTGCCACTCGACGAGAAGACGGCCGCGGCCGAGGCGGCCGAACGGCTGACCGCCGCCGCCCGGACCCGCGTCCCCTGCGCGCCCGTGCGCGACCTCATCGGCTCCGACGACGTCGAGCAGGCGTACGCGGTGCAGCGGCGCCTCACGGAGGCACGGCTGGCCGAGGGCGCGCGGATCGTCGGCCGCAAGATCGGCCTGACCTCGCCCGCGGTGCAGAAGCAGCTCGGCGTGGACCGTCCCGACTTCGGGGTCCTGTTCGAGGACATGGACGTCTCGGGTCTCGCGGAGGTCCCCTCGGACCGGCTGCTGCAGCCCAAGACCGAGGCCGAGATCGCCTTCGTCCTGGCCACGGACCTCGGCGACGGCCCGCTGGACGACGAGCAGGTCCGCGGCGCGGTCGCGTACGCCACCGCGGCACTGGAGATCGTGGACAGCCGGATCGCCGGATGGGACATCACCTTCGGTGACACCGTCGCGGACAACGCCTCCAGCGGCCTGTTCGTCCTGGGTGAGAACCGGCTGCCCCTCGAGGACTTCGAGCCGGTCGCGGCGACCATGCGGATGCACCTCGACGGCGCGCTCGTCTCGGAGGGGACCGGCGCGGCCTGCCTCGGCGACCCCCTCGCCGCTCTGGCTTGGCTGGCCCGCACCGCGCGGGAGCTCGGCGACCCCCTCCGGGCCGGCCAGGTCGTCCTCTCCGGCGCACTCGGTCCGATGGCCGCCACCCCGCCCGGCTCGGTGGTGACCGCTGAGATCAGCGGGCTGGGCTCCGTCACGGCGACGTTCTCGAAGGAAGGGTGAGCGGTGAGCAAGACGAAGGTTGCCATCATCGGCTCCGGCAACATCGGCACCGACCTGATGATCAAGGTGATCCGGTACTCCGACGTGCTGGAGATGGGCGCGATGGTCGGCATCGACGCGGAGTCCGACGGGCTGGCCCGCGCCCGGCGGATGAAGGTGCCCACCACGTCCGACGGGGTGGACGGGCTCATCGCGATGGACGGCTTCGCCGACATCGAGATCGTCTTCGACGCCACCTCGGCGAAGGCGCACGTCGCCAACGCGCAGAAGCTGGCGCCGTACGGCAAGAAGCTGGTCGACCTGACCCCGGCCGCGATCGGCCCCTACGTCGTCCCGCCGGTGAACCTGGACGAGCACCTGGCCGCCGACGCCACCAACGTGAACATGGTGACCTGCGGCGGGCAGGCGACCATCCCGATGGTGGCCGCGGTCGCGCGGGTCACGCCGGTGCCCTACGCCGAGATCGTCGCCTCGATCGCGTCCAAGTCGGCCGGGCCCGGCACGCGGGCCAACATCGACGAGTTCACCGAGACCACCGCCCAGGCCATCGAGGCCGTCGGCGGTGCCGGGCGCGGCAAGGCGGTGATCATCCTGAACCCGGCGGACCCGCCGCTGATCATGCGCGACACCGTCTTCTGCCTGATCGGGGACGCCGACCACGACGCCATCCGCGCCTCGGTGGCGGAGATGGCGAAGTCGGTCGCCGAGTACGTGCCGGGCTACCGCCTGAAGCAGGAGGTGCAGTTCACCCCGATCCCCGAGGGAGAGCCGGTGCACACGCTGCTGCCCGAGGGCGCGCCCCCGGTGACCACGAAGGTGACGGTGTTCCTCGAGGTCGAGGGCGCCGCGCACTACCTGCCGGCCTACGCGGGCAACCTGGACATCATGACCTCGGCGGCCCTGCGGGTCGGCGAGAGCCTCGCCACCCGGACCCCTGCGCAGGTGACGGCATGACCGGCACGACCGCACCCGACCTCTACATCCAGGACGTCACGCTGCGGGACGGCATGCACGCCGTCCGGCACCGCATCACCCCGGCCGACGTCGGCCGGATCGTCGCCGCGCTGGACGCCGCCGGGGTGGACGCCATCGAGGTGGCCCACGGCGACGGCCTGGCCGGCGGCAGCCTCAACTACGGCCCGGGCAGCAACACCGACTGGGAGTGGATCGAGGCCGCCGCGGACAACCTGTCCCGCGCCGTCCTGACCACGCTGCTGCTGCCGGGCATCGGCACCATCGCCGAGCTCAAGCACGCCTACTCCCTCGGCGTGCGCTCGGTGCGCGTGGCCACCCACTGCACCGAGGCCGACGTCGCCGCCCAGCACATCGCCACCGCCCGCGACCTGGGCATGGACGTGTCGGGCTTCCTCATGCTCAGCCACATGGCGCCGGCCGCCGAGCTGGCGCAGCAGGCCAAGCTGATGGAGTCCTACGGGGCGCACTGCGTCTACGTCACCGACTCCGGGGGCCGGCTGACCATGGACGGCGTCCGGGAGCGGTTCCGCGCCTACCGCGACGTGCTCGACCCGGGCACCCAGCTGGGCATCCACGCCCACCAGAACCTGTCGCTGGCGGTGGCCAACTCCGTGGTCGCGGTCGAGGAGGGCGTCACCCGCGTGGACGCCTCGCTGGCCGGGCACGGCGCCGGTGCCGGCAACTGCCCGATCGAGCCGTTCATCGCCGTGGCGGACCTGCAGGGCTGGGCTCACCGCTGCGACCTGTTCGCGCTCCAGGACGCCGCCGACGACCTGGTCCGCCCGCTGCAGGACCGCCCCGTGCAGGTCGACCGGGAGACGCTCACCCTCGGCTACGCGGGCGTCTACTCCAGCTTCCTCCGGCACGCCGAGGCGGCCTCGAAGACCTACGGCATCGACGTCCGCACCATCCTGCTCGAGGTCGGCCGCCGGGGCCTGGTCGGCGGGCAGGAGGACATGATCGTCGACATCGCGCTGGACCTGAAGGCGTCGCGGGCGGTCCCCGAGGTCGCCTGACACCGGACCGTCACCGGGCCCCGCCCGCACCACTCCCGACGGTGCGGGCGGGGCCCGGTCGCGCGGTCAGCCGGCGGTGATGTCCGTGACGAGGGCGGCGGCCCGGTCGACGGCGTCCTTCTGGTGCGGCTCCAGCTCGTGACCGGCCTGGCCGGCGATGATCGGCAGGATCGGGTCCTCCAGCACCGGCACCCCGGCCAGCGTGGCGATGGTCAGCAGGCCGCAGAACGGCACGTAGACGGGGCTGTACCCGCCCTCCTGGACGAGCACCAGCCGGCCACCGGCCGAGGAGTCGGCGGCGGCCATGACCGTCTCGGTCAGGTGGACGAACGCGCGGCTGGAGATGAGCTGGCGGGCGAGCGGGTCCATGCCGTTGGCGTCGAACCCGGACGCGACCACGATGAGCTCCGGGCGGAACGCCTCGAGTGCGGGGGCGATCACCGCCTCCGCCGCGTAGCGGTAGCCGCCGTCCCCGGTGCCGGGCGGCATCGGGATGTTCAGGTCGTACCCGGTGCCCGCGCCCCTGCCCCGGTCGGTGACGGGGCCGGAATCGGGTGGGAAGCAGTTGTCCTGGTGCAGGGAGATGGTCAGGACCGTGGGGTCGTCGGCGAACGCCGCCTGCGTCCCGTTGCCGTGGTGGACGTCCCAGTCCACGACGGCGACCCGCCGGATGCCGAGCTCGGCCTGCGCGTGCCGCACGGCCACGGCGACGTTGTTGAAGATGCAGAAGCCCATGCCGGTGCCCGGGAGGGCGTGGTGCCCGGGCGGGTTCACCAGCGCGTAGCCGTTGTCCACGGACCGGCCGGCGACGGCCTCGACCATCGCGATGGCGCTCCCTGCGGCCAACGCCGCGATGTCGTACCCGCCCTTGCCGAACGGGGAGAAGCCGTCCCCGGCGTCACCGCCCTTCGGCAGCCCGCTCTCCCGCTGGATGCGCTCGACGTGCTCGGGGGTGTGCACCCGCAGGATCTCGGCCTCCGTGGCCACGCGGGTCGGGATGCGGGTGAGGTGGTCGAGGAGGCCCGAGACGGCGATCAGCTCGTGCATGCGCCGCTTGGTGTCGGGGTGGGCCAGATGCGCCAGGGGCTGGATCCCGGCCGCGGGATCCGCCGGGAACAGCGGTCCGCTGCCGGTGTCGTGCCAGCCGAACAGCTCGTGCCACACGTAGCCCGTCGTCATGGGTCAGCTCCTCACTCGTGGGGTGGTGCGGTGCGGTGGAGAGTGGCACGCCCGGGGGCCGTCACTGGGCCGTGTAGCCCCCGTCGACGTGGACGACGGAACCGGTGACGAAGGCACTGCCCTCGGCGAGGAGGGGGAGGACCGCGGCGCTCACGTCGGCCGGCGTTCCCCACCGGCGCACCGGGAGCTTGGCCGTCAGGGCCTGCTGGACCTCCTCGTCGCCCTGGACCTGGTTCATCGGGGTCCCGATGGGGCCGGGAGCGACACAGTTGACGGTGACGCCCGTCCCCGCGACCTCGAGCGCGATGCAACGCGTCAGGGCGTGGACCGCCCCCTTGGTGGCGGCGTACCCGCCGCGCTCCGCCGTCCCCACCGTCCCCAGGACCGAGCCGATGGTCACGATCCGCCCGAAGCCCCGCTCGAGCATGCCCGGCAGGACGGCTCGCACGGCCAGCCACGTGCCGAGGACGTTGGTCTCCCAGGCGGCTCGGAAGTCCTCCACCGGGAGCTCCAGCGCCGATCCCCGGGCCAGCCGGCCCGCCGCGGTGACGAGTCCCTCCGGGGGGCCCAGCTCGGCGGCGACGGTCGCCACGGCGCGGGCGAGAGCGGACTCGTCCGTGACGTCCGCGGGCAGGACGAGACCGCGGCCACTGCCGGCCTCGTCGAGTGCCTGCGCGGCGAGCTCTCCGCGGCCGGGGTCCCGCGCCAGGACGGCGACGTCCCGGCCGGCGGCCACGAGCGCCGTCGCGATCCCCAGGCCGATGCCGCTGGTCCCGCCGGTGACGACGACAGAGCCCATGGGTGCACCACTCCGGTGGGTCGGGGGGTCGGTGGGGGACGACCCGAGCTGCCCTGCCACGTGCACCGGCCGGGCGCCGCCCGGGCCCCGTCAGCCCCAGAGGGGGAAGCGGGGGGCGCCCAGGTCGATGTTCACGGTCTTGCTGGCGCTGTACTCGAGCATCGTCTCCCAGCACAGCTCCCGGCCGAAGCCGCTGTCCTTGACGCCGCCCATCGGAGCACCGGCGGGGAGGTCGAACCACTTGTTGACCCAGACGATGCCGGCGTCGAGCTCGGCCGCGATGCGGTGGGCCCGGGTCAGGTCGTTGGTCCACACCCCGGCGGCCAGGCCGTACCGGGTGCTGTTCGCCCGCGCCACGGCCTCGGCGTAGTCGGAGAAGCGCTCCGCGACGGCCACCGGGCCGAAGACCTCCTCAGCGGCGATCGAGGACCGGCCCGCGGGATCGGCCAGCACCGCGGGGCGGAGGAAGAAGCCCTGGCTGTTGGCCTCCGGCAGGGCGAGCTCCTCGTTCCCGGCGAGGAGGGTCACGCCCTGCTCGCGGGCCGTCTGCAGGTGCTCGCGCACCCGGGCGTGGTGCGGCCGGGACACCAGCGGCCCGAGCTGGGTGGCGGGGTCGAGGGCGTCACCGACCCGGATCGTCCGGGCGAGGGCGGCGAACTGCTCGAGGAACTCGTCGGCGATGCGCTCGTGCACCAGCAGCCGCGACGAGGCGATGCAGGCCTCCCCGTTGGCCAGGAAGATCCCCATGGCGGCGTCACTGACGGCCCGGTCGAGGTCGGCGTCCTCCGCCACGATGAGCGCGCTCTTGCCCCCCAGCTCCATGAGGGTGGGGGTCAGGGCCTCCGCCGCGGCCGCCATGACCGTGCGGGCCGTGGCGCCCCCGCCGGTCAGGGTCACCGTGGCGACGTCCGGGTGGCCGACCAGCGCGGAGCCGACCTCCGGCCCGAACCCGGGCACGACGTTGACGACACTGGGCGGCACGAGGTCGGCCACCAGGCGGACGAACTCCAGGATGCTCGCCGTCGCGTACTCCGACGGCTTGACGACCACGGTGTTGCCGCAGGCCAGGGCCGGCGCGAGCTTGTTGGCCAGGGTGATGAGGGGCGAGTTCCACGGCAGCACCACGGCGATGACCCCGAGGGGCTCGCGCAGGGTGTAGACGAGGGACTCCGGGCTCTCCACCGGGATCTGGTCGCCCCGGTGGTCGCGCACCAGGCCCGCGAAGTACCGGTAGATCGCGGCGCTGGACGGGATGTCCGCGAGCGCCACCTCACGGACCGGCCGGCCGTTCTCGGTGGGCAGCAGCCGCATCCAGAGGTCGGCGTGGGCCTCCACGCGATCGGCGATCGCGGCGAGGACGGCCTGGCGGGTGGCCAGGGACGTCCGACGCCACCCCGGCAGCGCGGCGCGGGCCGCGGCCACGGCCCGGTCGACCTGCTCGGCGCTGGCGGAACCGACCACCGCCCACGGCCGGCCGGTGCTGGGGTCGACGGCCTCGAAGCTCGACGTCGTCGACAGCCAGTCGCCGTCCACGAAGACCTGGTAGTCCTCCGCCGGCTGGAAGCGCTGGATCGTCTCGGCGGCGTCGGCGGTCATGTCGCTCCTCGGTGCAGCGTTCTCGGGTGGGCAGCGGCACGGCCCCTCGTCCCGCAATCTGGTCGGGGGAGCCGACGGCGGCAAAGGAACCGTCTCGGTGACCGGACCACGGGCGGTCCGGCCGTCGGCGACTCGCCGGCCGGGGCCCGGGTGCCCGGCCGCCACTACCCGCGCAGCGGCAGCTCCTCCCGGTGGAGGAACGCGTCGAGCACGTTGCGGGTCACGGCCGAGACGTCGTTGTCGCCGTCGTCGACCAGCAACGACCCGCACCACGCGATGCTGCCGGTCGAGAAGACCGCCCCACCGGAGGGCTTGGGCACCAGCACGAGGTCGCAGCGCACCTTGTCGCTCGTGGTGCCGTCGTAGCAGCCGTCGGGGAGGGCCACCTCCACCGGGTCGAGCCCGTACGCGCGGGAGAAGCCCGTGGCGGTCGCCAGGACGATCGCGTCGTCCGGTGTCCCGAGCGCGGCGTCGGCGCGGTCGATCTCGACGCCCGCGGCGCCGTGCCCGTTGACCATCGAGTCGAAGTCGCCGATCCGCCCGGCGGCGAGGTCGACGCCGTCGAAGACGAACGAGATGCGCGGGTCCTCGGGGTCCACGACGACGTCGTAGGGCCGGTTGGTGTCGAAGCCCTGCGAGGCCATCCCGACGCCGAGCAGCTTCTGCGGCGCCTTGCCCCGCAGCCGCCACAGGCCGCCGAGTTCCCCGGTGGTGGCGTGGTGCCACTCCCCGGGTTCCGGTTGCCAGGCCCGGATGCCGGCGGTGCGGCGGATCTCCATGGTGTGCTGCCGCTCGGGGTCGATCGAGGTGACCCAGTAGAAGCCGTTGCCGCCCATGTACATCAGCCGGCCACCGCCGCCGACGTACTCCTCGTAGGCCCTCACCATGGCGGTGGTCGGGTACTCGGGGTGGCTGCCGGTGAGGACGACGCGGTAGGGCGACAGGGCGTCCCGCCCCTGCCGGTGCACCTCCTCGTCGGTGATGACGTCGAACGCGTACCCCTGGCGGGTGAGCCAGCTGATCAGGTGCAGGTCGGCGCTGAACTGGTGCGCGGAGGTGGGGCCGCCGGCCACGGCCGCCCAGCGGTGGTCGTGCCGGACGTTGGGCAGCGGCTTCTGGGAGGAGGCGAAACAGACCCCGGACAGGTCGGTGTGCACGTCGTAGAGGCTGCGCAGCCCCTGCGCCACCAGGTACTCGTCGTGCTTGTTGCCCCCGAAGTGCGGCGGCGCCTCGACGCCGACGCCCTCCAGGTAGGCGCGCGCGCCGGGGTCGGCCATGACGTGCTCGCAGCTGTAGGCCAGGTAGCTCAACGTCGGCAGGACGACGACGACGTCGTGCCGCGTGGTGGTGGGGACGACGACGAAGGGGACGGTGTCGCTGGTGCCGTCGCTCGCCTCGACGTGGATGCCGTAGACCCCGCTCGGGAGGTCCGCGGGGAGTTCGAGGACGACGTCGTCCGCCCAGTTCGCGTCGTCGAGGTCGTCGTCGTGGAAGTGGATGGCGTTGTAGGCCTCCGGCGCCAGCCGCGGGTCGACGTCGTCGGCAGCTCCCGCCATGCCCAGGCAGGCGCGCAGCGGGAAGTTGACGCTGTGGCCGGCGAAGGTGTCCCCGAGCCGGTTGGCGACGGTGCGGAGGGAACCGGAGGAGGGCCCGAAGTCCCACGCCGCCACGAGCCGGCCCTCCGCGGGGTCCGCGCCGGGCGTGGCCCGCAGGGTGGGGGAGTCGATGCGGCCGTTGAAGTGGTCCGTGGGCACCGCGTCGCGTGCCGCCGTGGCCGCGAAGACGACGCCGACGGGCCCGGCTGCGTCCAGCCGCACGGCGGTCGAGGCGAGCAGTCGGTCGCCCTGGTCCGAGGTGAGCTCGAGCTCGGCGGCTCCGGACGCGACGTCCACGGCCAGCGTCATCCGGTACCAGCGACCGCTGACCACAGGGCCGGCAGCCGTGGGACCGCACGCGCCGCAGAGGCTGATCGCGCCGTCCTCGTCGAGGGCGGCCGCCACCACCGGGACCCCCTCCTGGGTGAGGGACACGACCGTCTGACGGTGCCCGGCCCGCGGCAGGGTGGGCCGGACGGCGGCGGTCAGGTCGAGCCGGACCGTGCCGGGCGGCAGCGGTGACTCCGCCGTCCGGACGGAGGAGCCGGCCCGCAGCGGCTGCACCCGGCCCGGGAAGCGGGCGCCGTCGAGGGCACTGGGGACCGGGCGGATGTCCGGCCCGGGCCCCAGTGGGTGGGGGTCACCGAGGACGAGGCGGACCAGCCGGGCGGTGAAGCTCTCGGCCGGAGTGCTGAAGCGGCCGCGCACCACCTCGCCGGGCTCGGAGCTCAGCCGGTCGACGTACCCGATGACGTTCACTGCTGGCGTTCTCCCTCTCTCCGCGCGGCCGGCCGGCCGGAGTCGTTGCCCGACTCGGTGACGACCCCGGTCCCGCGCGCACTCTGCAGAGATCGCGGCCGGGCGGGAACGGCGCCGGTTCGCTGAGCGGGCCGGGGACGCCAGGTCGTGCGCAGCGGCGGCCCGTCACAGGAGGGAAACCCCGAACTGACGAAGACGGAACACGGGGACTCTGGACGCTGAGGTTATACGAGTGGAGAATCGATCGTGGTGCAGGTCACTCGATGAGCAAGGAGCCCCCCATGTCCCTCCCGGCGCTCACCCGGCCCGATGCGCCGGACGAGGACGACGGCTGCCCCAAGTCGGTGCTCGGCAAGGCCCACCTGCTGCTGTCGGCCTTCGGCGCCGGCGCGTACCAGCTCCGGCTGACCGAGTTGAGCCGCCGCTCGGGCGTGCCGAAGGCGTCGGCCCACCGGCTGGCCCAGGAGCTCGTGCAGTGGGGGCTGCTCGAGCGGGCCGGGGACGGCTACCAGCTGGGCCTCCGGGTGTTCGAGCTGGGCCAGCGCGTGCCCATCGCGGCCGTGCTCCGTGGCGTGTCCCGGCCGGTGCTGGTCGACCTCTTCGCGACGACGAGGGCGACCATCCACCTGGCCGTGCTCGACGGCGGGAACGTGCTCTACGCGGAGAAGGTCGCCGGCGAGGCCAACATCCAGACGCACTCCGAGGTGGGTGGCCGGCTGCCGGCGACCTGCACGGCGACCGGCAAGGTCCTCCTCGCGCTCGCGCCCGACGGCGAGGCGGCGCTGCAGCAGTGGGAGCGGTTCGGTGTCGTGCGGCCGACCTCGCGGAGCGCCGCCACGGTGGAGGCGCTGCGCGCCCAGCTGGTGGAGGTCCGCAGACGCGGGTTCGCCGTCGAGGTCGAGGAGACCCTGGTGGGCTACGCGAGCGTCGCGGTCCCCGTCGTCGGATCCGACGGCAGCGTCTACGCCGCCGTCTCCGCGACCGCACCGGTCAGCCGCCTCGTCGTGGGCAGGCTCGTGCCCCAGCTGCAGGCGGCGGCCGCCGGCATCGCCCGAGCCGTCGACCGGCGGATCCCCGGGGGTGTCACGGCCTCGGACCGTCTGGCCGGGGGCGTGTGCACCGCCCGCTGACCCGGATCCCCGGCCCGGCAGGGGCCGCCGGCCGCTCCGGCTGACCGCCCGCCACCTGCCGCGGCAGGTGGCGGTCCGGTCACCGGACCCGCCACCCCAGCGGCAGGCCCACTCGGTGGTTCCCTTCCGGCACTCGACTGCGGGCCACCCGGCCCGCAGCCGGAACCTCGGAGGAGTGGACATGCAGGAAGCCATGAGCACCGGCGGGGGACTGGGCAACTCGCAACCGGACGGGAGGGGCGGCCGGCTGGCCGCCGGCAGTCTCACCGCACCGCACGTCGTCTTCATGGTGCTGGCGGCCGCGGCGCCGATGGCGGTCGTCGTCGCCATCATGCCGATCGCCTTCGCCCTCGGGAACGGTGCGGGGACGCCGGGGATGTTCCTCCTGGCGGCGCTGGTCCTCCTGCTGTTCTCCGTCGGGTACGTGCGCGCGGTCCCCTACGTCCGCAACGCCGGCGCCTTCTACGCCTACATCGCGCAGGGACTCGGCCGGCCGCTCGGCCTCGTGGCCGCGTACACCGCCGCCATCTGCTACAACGCGCTGTCGGCGGCCACCTGCGGGGCGCTGGCCTTCTTCGCTGCCGACACCGCGAACCGGATGCTGGGCATCGACCTCCCGTGGCCGGTGTGGGCGGCGATCGGCATCGCGCTGGTCCTGCTGCTGTCCTTCCGCAAGGTGACCGTGTCGGCCCGCGTGCTGACCGTCGCGCTCCTGCTCGAGGTCGCCATCCTGCTCGTCCTCGTGGTCGCGATCCTGTTCCAGGCCGGGATCTCGGCGTTCTCGCTGCAGGTCTTCGCACCGAGTGCCATCGCCAGCGGCTCGATCGGGGTGGCGGTCATCTACGCGCTCTCGTCGTTCCTGGGCTTCGAGGGGACCGCCATCTACGCCGAGGAGACCCGCGACCCCGTCCGCACGGTCCCGCGGGCCACGTACGGCGCGGTCGCCGTCGTGGGCGTCTTCTACGTCCTGTGCGCCTGGGGGCTGGCCGCGGCCACGGGCGTCGACCAGGTCGCCGCCGCCGCCGGCGAGGACCCGGGCAACTTCCTCTTCGCCGTCACCGAGCAGTACCTCGGCACCTGGGCGGTCGACGTCGTCGGCGTGCTGGTGGTGACGAGCTCCTTCGCCGCGGTGCTGGCGTTCCACAACGCGGCCGCGCGCTACTTCTACGCCCTGGCCCGCGACGGCTTCCTCCCGGCGCCGCTGGCCCGCACGCACCCCCACCGGGGCTCGCCCTACGTGGCGGGCATCGCCCAGGTGGTCGTCCTCTCGCTGCTGGTGTTCGGGTTCGCCGCGGCCGGCCTCGACCCCCTGCTCAACCTCGCGACGTCCCTGACCGGCCTCGGTGCGGTCGGCCTCGAGTCGCTGCTGACCCTGACCTCGGTCGCGATCGTGGTCTTCTTCTGGCGACAGGGACGGCGGGACTTCGGGCACGTGGTCGCGCCCGCGATCGCCGCGGTCGCCCTGGGCGTGGCGACCGTCCTGTCCTTCGTCAACTACCCGTCACTCACCGGCAGTCCGTCGCCGATCATCAACTCGCTGCCCTGGCTCCATCTGGTGACCGTCGTGGTCGGGCTGGCCGTCGCGCTCGTCGTCCGCCGGCGTGACCCCGCCCGCTACGCGCGGATGGGCAGCACGCGGGTGGACGAGGAGACCGCCACCCCGTCGTCCCTCCCGTGACGCCGCCCTGATCGACGCCACCCGGCAGCACCACCCCGCACAGAGAGAGCGAGGACGACCGCGATGCGGCACGACCTGTTCAACCCGCTGACCGCCGACGAGATCAGCACGGTGTCCCGGCTGGTGCGCCAGCACCCGGAGTTCGCCGGCCAGCGGATCGGCTTCAGCGCGGTCTTCCCCGACGAGCCGGACAAGGCCCGGCTCCGGGCCGGTGACGCGGTGTCGCGCCGGGCCCGCGCCATGGTGGTCGACCGCTCGTCCGGGCGGTCGCTCGACGTCCGCGTCGACCTCGACCGGGGCCAGGTCGACCGGCTCGAGGTCGTCGCCGAGGGCGCGGCCCCGGTCCTGCTCGAGGAGTTCGAGAACGTCGGAGCGGCCGTCAAGAAGGACCCGCGCTACCTGGCCGCGCTGGCCGAGCGGGGGATCACCGACGTCACCAACGTGCAGGTGGACCCCTGGTGCATCGGCAACGTCCCGGACGTCGACGGCGCCCGGGTCTGCGGGGCGATCTCCTACCTCCGCAACTTCCCGACCGACAACGGCTACGCGCACCCGATCGAGGGCGTCGTCGCCTTCGTGGACCTCGTCACCGAGGAGGTGCTCGAGGTCAAGGACCACGGGGTCCGCCCGATGAGCCAGACCGAGGCCAACTACGACCAGGCCTCCAACGCCCCCATGCGCACCGACGTCAAGCCCCTGGAGATCACCCAGCCCGAGGGCGTGGGGTTCACCATCGACGGCAACGAGCTGACCTGGCAGAAGTGGCGGTTCCGGGTCAGCCTCCACCCGCTCGAGGGCCTGGTGGTCCACGGCGTCGAGTACCGGGACGGGGACGAGTACCGCAGCATCCTGCACCGCGGGTCGGTCGCCGAGATGGTGGTCCCGTACGGCGACGCCGCGCCGGAGCACAACTGGCGCAGCGCCTTCGACGTCGGCGAGTTCGGTCTCGGCAAGCTGACCAACTCCCTGGTCCTGGGATGCGACTGCCTGGGCGAGATCCGCTACCTCGACGCCGTCCTGGCCGGCGAGGACGGCGAGCCCTACACGATCGGCAACGCCATCTGCATCCACGAGGAGGACGACGGCATCCTCTGGAAGCACCAGGACTGGGTCACCGGCACCACCGACGTCCGGCGGTCCCGCCGACTGGTCGTCAGCTCGATCGCCACGGTGGGCAACTACGAGTACGGCTTCTTCTGGTACTTCCACCAGGACGGCTCGGTCCTCGTGGAGGCCAAGCTCACCGGGATCGTGCAGACCCGGGCCGTCCACGACGGCGAGGAGACCCCCAGCGCCACGCGGATCGGGGAGAACCTGGTGGCCTCCTACCACCAGCACATCTTCAGCTTCCGGCTGGACTTCGAGGTCGACGGCCACGAGAACACCGTCTTCGAGAACGACGCGGCACGGATCCCGGTGGGGCCGGAGAACCCGACCGGGGCCGCCTTCACGGTCCGCAGGACGCTGATCGAGACCGAGCAGAGCGGAGTGGGCCTCACCGACCCGCAGGTGTCCCGCAACTGGACGGTCGTCAACCGGTCCAAGACCAACGCGTGGGGGGTGCCGGTCGGGTACAAGCTGCTCCCGGGCTGGTCCTCGGCCACCCTGCTGGCGCAGGACGAGGCCCCGGTGGCCCAGCGTGCGGGCTTCACCAAGAAGAACCTGTGGGTGACCCCCTACTCGCCCGACGAGATGCGGTCGGCCGGCGACTACCCCAACCAGCACCGCAGCGGCGCCGGCCTGCCGGCCTGGACCCGCGCCGACCGGTCGACCGTCGACACGGACGTGGTCGTGTGGTTCACCCTCGGGGTGACCCACATCCCGCGTGCCGAGGACTGGCCGGTCATGCCGGTCGAGCGGGCGGGCTTCCACCTGCTGCCGGTCACCTTCTTCGACCGCACCCCCGCCCCCGACGCCCCCCCGTCCGGGGCCGGCCACTGTCACTGAGCCGGGTGGCCCGGCGGGCGGTCGCGGCCGGATCCCTCCGGCCGCGACCGCTCCGGCACCCGCGCCGACCGTCCGGTCCCCGGGGGATCCGGCCCGCTTCCCGCACGGAGGACGACGGCGTGTCCGCACCGCTCCAGGAGACGGGGCGTCCCGGCCGTGCGCTCGCCGGCGGAGGCCTCCCGCGCGGCGTCGTGCGGCCGGTCCGCCTCGCCGCGCTCGCCAGTGCCCTGGGGGGCTGTGCGCACCTGGGAACCGCGTGGGCGCACCCCGGGGCGGCGGTCCGGGTCCTGCTGGTCGCCATGGCGGCGGTCTGCCTGCCCTGCGCGGTCCACCTGTGGCGGGGCCGGGCGGGCGCGGGCACGTGGTGCGTCACGGTGCTGATGGCCGCGGCGATGGTGCTGGTGCACCTGGTGCTCGTCGCCTCGGGCGGCCACGGCCACCACGATCCCGGGACGGTGTCGTGGCTGGTCCGGCCGGGGTTCGTGCTGGGCCTGCCGGTGGTGCTCCTCGTGGCCATCGGGGGAGCGGGGTACCGCAGCTACCGGGCGAGTCGGCTGTCCGGCTGCTGAGCGTCGCGCCCGGCCGCCGCCAGCTGTCCCAGCAGCTGCCGCAGGAGGCGCAGGGCCGCCTCGGTCCGCTCGGTGGAGCGGAACAGCGCGTGCTGCAGCACCAGACCGTCCAGAGCCGCGAACAGCAGCGTGACCTTGGCGCCGTCCTCGTCCTCGATCCCCAGGGAGTCGAGGGTCTGGCCGATCGCCGACAGGTACCGGTCGTAGAGGCCCGTCGCGAGCGCCCGGTCCCCGATGCCGCGGATGGCGTTGAGCACGACGTCGTACTGGAGGACCCGGTGGCTCCAGTCCTCGGTGTCGGTCAGCCCCTCCGCGAAGGACTCCAGGCGGTCGGTGGACAGCCGGACCTCGGAGATGTCCTCCGTGATCGCCCGCTCCAGGGCCTCCTCCAGCATGGCCTGGCGCGTGCCGAAGTAGTGCCGGACGAGGCCGTGCGTGACCTGGGCGCGCGCCGCCACCGACCGGTGGGTGACGGCGTGCTGGCCCTCCTCGCCGGCGATGGCGATGACGGCGTGCAGCAGCTGCTCCCGGGTGCTCGTCGGCTGGGCGTCGTGGGTCGCCCCGTCGGGCGGAGAGGACGACACGGGGGTTCCTCCGTCGATGTGGTGAGGATGGCGGCGCCCTGCCCGTGCCGGTGACGGCACGGGCACGTGGCCTCCCCCACAGCGTCCCCCGTGCAGCCGGGCCCGGCTGCACGCCGGTCCGCTGGACGGTCCGCCGGCGTTGACCCTCCCGTGAGCGGCCGCGAGGTTCGTCCGGGGAACAGGGCGCACGCACTCCGGCGTGCCACGGCGGGAGGACACCATGACGGTCGTCGAGAGGCTGCTGGTCGGCGGGGACTGGGTCGAGGCGGCCGACGGTCGGACGAGTCCCACCTTCGACCCGTCGACGGGCGGGCAGCTGGCCACCTTCTCCGAGGCGGGCGCGGAGGACGTCGAGGACGCGGTCGCCGCGGCGCGGCACGCCCTCTCCGCAGCGGCGTGGCGGGGCCTCACGCCGGACGCCCGGGGCCGGTTGCTCTGGCGGGTCGCCGAGCTGCTCGAACGGGACGCCGAGGAGCTGGCGGAGCTCGAGACCCGCGACGTGGGCCAGCCCATCGCCATGTCCCGCGGCGTCAACGTGGTCCTCGCCGCGCAGGTGTTCCGGTACTACGCCGGGTGGGCGACCAAGCTGGAGGGCAAGCTGTCCTCGGTCTCCGTGCCCGGCACGCTGCACTACACGCGCCGGGAGCCGGTCGGGGTCTGCGCGCTCATCACGCCGTGGAACTTCCCGCTGGCCATCGCTGCCTGGAAGCTGGCACCGGCGCTCGCCACCGGCAACACCGTCGTCCTCAAGCCGGCGGAGCAGACGCCGCTGAGCACGCTGCGCCTGGGGGCGCTCTGCCTGGAGGCCGGCATCCCCGCGGGGGTGGTGAACGTCCTCACCGGCGGGCCGGAGGTCGGCCAGGCCCTCGTCGCGCACCGGGACGTCGACAAGGTCTCCTTCACCGGGTCCACCGAGGTGGGGCAGCAGATCGTCGCCGCGGCCGCCGCCGACCTCAAGCGGGTCAGCCTGGAGCTGGGCGGCAAGGCCCCCAGCATCATCACCCGCGACGCCGACATCGACGCCGCCGTCGTCGGCAACCTCCAGGGGGCGCTGTTCAACACCGGTCAGGCCTGCGGGGCCTACACCCGCTTCTACGTCGACCGGGCTCGCGTCGACGAGTTCACCGAGAAGATCGCCGCCGCCTCGACGACCCTGCCGATGGGGCGCCCGTTGGACCCCGCCACGGTCCTGGGCCCGCTGATCTCCCAGGAGCAGCTCGACCGGGTGGCCGGCTACGTCCGGAGCGGGGTCGACCAGGGCGCCCAGCTGGTCGCCGGGGGAGACCGTGCCTCGGGCCCCGGGCTCGACGACGGGTACTTCTTCACCCCCACCGTGTTCACCGGCGTCGGGGACGACATGACCATCGCCCGCGAGGAGATCTTCGGGCCGGTCTTGTCGATCTTCGCCTACGACGACGTGGACGAGGTCGTGGCCCGGGCCAACGACAGCGACTTCGGGCTGGCGTCGGTCATCTGGACCCGCGACCTGGTCACCGCGCACACCCTGGCCGAGCGGATCTGCGCGGGCACCGTCTTCGTCAACCAGCTGCCCCTCATCGACCCCGGCGCCCCGTGGGGCGGTTTCGGCCTGTCAGGGTGGGGGCGTGAGATGGGGACCTTCGCCCTGGACGAGTTCACCGAGACCAAGGGCGTGTGGGTGAACCTGGCGTCGTGAACCCGACCTGCGCTCGGGAGCCGATGACCGGCGCGGTCCTCGACGTCTCCGCCCACCCGGAGACGCTGGCCGACGTCCTCGCCCGGCGGGCCGGCACCGATCCGGGCGCGCCGCTGGTGACCTTCCCCGGCGGCCGGACGCTGACGGTGGGGGAGTGCTGGGCCGTGGCCGAGGACACGGCGCGGACGCTCCTGGCCCGGCCCACCGGTCTCCGGCCCGGCGACGCGGTCCTCACCTGCCTCCAGCCGGGCGCGGCGCTCGTCGGCGTCCTCGCCGGTGCCGCCCGGGCGGGTCTCGTGGAGGTGCCGCTCGCCCTCGACGTCCCGGCCGGGACGGCGGTGGCCACGGCCCGGGACAGCGGCGCCACGGTCGCCGTCCTCGGGACGTCGGCCGTCTCCGCGAACCCCGGCCTCCTGCAGGCGGCCGGCTCGCTCCGCGTGTTCACCGTGGACGACGGCGGCCCGGTCGCGCGCGTGCCCGGCCTCGCCCGCCTCGGGGACGTGCACGCCGGCCGGCTCGGCCCGCTCCCGCCCATGCCGGCGCCGGGGGACCCGGCCCTCGTCATGAGCACCTCGGGGACCACGGGCCGGCCCAAGGGGGTGCTGCTCCCGCACTTCGCCGGGGTCCGCCACGCCCGCCGGGTGGCCGCGTCGCTGCGGTACGGCCCCCGCGACGTCCTCTACAACGCCTTCCCCTGGAACCACGTGAACATCCGGCACGCGGGGCTGGGCGCGGCGCTGGTGAGCGGCGCCCGCCTGGTCGCCGTCCCCCGCTTCTCGGCGTCGTCGTTCTGGGACACCTGCCGGGCCGAGGGGGTGACGGCGTTCAACTTCATGGGCGCGGTCGCGGCGATCCTGCTGCGCGCCCCGGCGAGCGCCCGGGACCGCCGGCACGCCGTGACCCGGGCCTACGGCGGTCCGGCGCCCGCCTGGCTGGTCGAGGCCTTCCTCGACCGGTTCGGCGTGCAGCTGCTCGAGGCCTACGCCTGCACGGAGCTCGGCGACGTCAGCAGCAACGCCGTCGGCGACGTCGTCCCCGGCACGGCCGGGCGCCCGCTGCCCGAGTACGAGGTCCGGCTGGTCGACGACGAGGGCTCCCCGGTGCCCGCCGGCGCCCCCGGACGCATCACCGTCCGCCCCCGTGTGCCGCACACCAGCGCGCTCGGCTACGTGGGGACCGCCGCGGGCGCCACCCTGGACGGCGGGTGGACCGACACCGGGGACCGCGGGCTGCTCGACGCCGGCGGGCGGCTGGTCTTCGCGGGCCGCTCCGGGGACGTCGTCCGGCGGCGCGGGGAGAACATCTCGGCCTGGGAGGTCGAGACCGTCGTCAGCCGGCTCCCCGGCGTCCGCGAGGTGGCGGCGGTGGGCATCCCGTCGGAGTTCACCGAGGAGGACCTCCTGCTCGCCGTCGTCCCGGCCGACCCGCAGCTCGACGTGGCGGCCGTCCGGGACTGGTGCCGGCGCCACCTGCCCCGGCACGCCTGCCCCCGCTACGTGGCCGTGCTCGACGCCCTTCCCCGCAACGCCGCCACCAAGGTCCGCAAGGAGGCGCTCCGTGCCCGGGAGGTCGTCGCCGCCGCGGACGACGCCGAGGCCCGCACGCGGGGTCCCGTTCCCGCACCCCGCCCGGGGCTCGCGTCCGAGCCCACGTCCTGAGAGGAGCTGCATGTCCGGCCCAGAGCCAGCACCGGTGCCCCTGCGCGTGCTCGACCTGACCGACGAGCTCGGCGGCGCCGCCGTCCGCACCCTCGTCGGCATCGGAGCCGAGGTGGCCCGCTGCCCGGCCCCCGGTGCCCGGTCCGAGGGGCTCGCCGCCGAGCTGCACTGGTACGCCGGCACCTCGCTGCTGGCGCCGGAGCCCGCGGGGTCGCCGGCCCTCGACCGGTGGGCGCGCGACGTCGACGTCGTCCTCGAGAGCGGGCCGGTGCGCGCGCTCCGGGGCGTCGAGTTCGACGCGGCTACCGGGCAGCCGAGGTCGCGGTGGCCGCACGCCGTGCACGTCGTGGTCACCCCGTTCGGCCTGACCGGTCCGCGCCGGGACTGGCTCGGCGACGACCTCGTCGCCGCCTCCGCCGGGGGCATGACCTGGCTGGGCGGTCGCGCCGACGGCCCGCCCAAGCCCCCGCCGCGCGAGCAGGCGGTGCAGCTGGCCGGCGTGCACGCCGCCATCGCCGCCCTCCTCGGGGTCCTCGCCGCCGACCGGGACGCCGCCGACCGGGAGGGCGGGACCGGCGAGCCGGCCGGGCAGCTGGTCGACGTGTCGGCCCAGGAGGCGGCGGCGGCGACCCTGGAGACGGCCGCCATCAGCTGGATCCACGCCGGGTCGTTCCCGCGGCGCAACGGCGGCGTCTACCAGCACGTCGCCCACCGCGTGTTCCCGGCCGCCGACGGGTTCGTGGCCGGCGGCTACTCCGGCAGCGACCGCATGTGGACCGACCTGCTCGCCTGGATGGTCGAGGTCGGCGAGGCCGAGGACCTGGCCGACGAGGCCTGGGCCGACCCGATCCACCGGTGGGCCGGCCGGCCGCACGTCGACGAGGTCGTCGCGCGCTTCGCCGCTCGGCGGCCGGCCGCCGAGCTGGCCGCCGAGGGCCGCCGGCGCGCCCTCCCGTGGGCCGAGGTCAGCCGCCCGGAGCAGCTGCCGGACAACGAGCAGCTGCGCAGCCGGGACTTCTTCGTGCGGATCGCCGGGGAGCCGGGGCGGCCGGAGCTGGTCGACGTCGGGCCGCCCGTGGCGGTGCCCGGGGTGGACCGGCCGCGCACGCTGGCGGCACCGCGGGCCGTGGCGGCGCCCTCCTGGAGCGCCGGTGCCCGGCCCGGGCGCGCACCCGCCGGCCGGACCGCTGGCCGGGCTCCGGGTTCTCGACCTCA